>NZ_JBYSXB010000006.1:82095-157401 GCF_058781765.1 Arthrobacter sp. FW306-1B-G06A
CCCCCCCCCCCCCCCCCCCCACACCCACGTCTGCGACGTTCTTGCGACTAGCCCTCGATTGCCACAATCTCCGACTTGGCCACCTTCACCACTTTGACGTTGCGGCGCATCCGGCCTTCAAGCCACTTGGCGATTCCGGCCAGGATCAGGCACATCCCGACGTACAGGACACCGGCAATGATCGCGGAAGGAATGATGGGCGAACCGTACTGGGCCTGGCTTCCGAAGTACTTGGCCTGGAAGAGGATCTCGTTGTAGGTCACAATGAAGCCCAGCGCGGTGTCCTTGAGGATGACCACGAGTTGGGAAATGATCACCGGGAGCATCGAGCGGACCGCCTGCGGCAGCAGGATGTTTGTCATGACCGCGCTCTTCGGCAAGCCGATGGCATAGCCGGCCTCGCTCTGGCCACGGGGGAGCGATTCGATGCCGGCCCGGAAGACTTCCGCGAGCACCGATCCGTTGTAGAGCACCAGGCCCGCAACGACTGCCGTGAAAGGCGTGATCCCCTGGACGCCGAGCGGAGGGAGCCCGTAGTAGAAGATCATCATGAGGATCAGCAACGGAATGGCACGGAAGAGCTCCGTGAACCCATAGCAAGGCAAGCTGATCCACTTGCGGTCGGAGAGCCTCCCGAAGGCCAGGAAGACACCCAGCACCAAGCTGAGCACGGCTGCCGTGGCAAACGCTGAAAGCGTGGCGCCCACTGATTGGATGATGGTCTGCTGGACCAGCGGGAAGGTGAACAAATGCCACTTCTTCTCGTCGAACTGGCCGCTTTGGGCGAAACGAAGGACGATGAATCCGACGATGGCGAGAATGACCAGGGCGGTCACGACGCCGAGAATCCGGTAGCGTGCGCGGGCCTTCGGGCCCGGAGCGTCAAAAAGGACCGAGCTCATCGGGCCACCTTCCATTTCTTTTCAAGCTTCCGCTGGACGAAGGAAAGGATGAAAACGAGCAGAACGAAGATCAGTGCGACCCAGAGCAGCCCGGCCATGGCAGGCTCGCCGCGCTCGGAAAGATTCGATCTGATGGCTCCCGCTTCGGCGACCGAGAAGCCGGCTGCCACCGTTGTGTTCTTGAGCAATGCGATGAACACGCTGAACATGGGCGGGATGACGGCACGGAATGCCTGGGGGAGGATCACCAGGGTCAGGGTTTGGGTGAACGGAAGGCCGATGGCACGGGCAGCCTCGGCCTGGCCGACAGGCACGGTGTTGATGCCGGAGCGCACGGCTTCCGCCACATAAGTAGCGGTGTACAGGCTGAGGCCGACGGTTGCTGCGGTCATGAAATCAATTTCCACGAGACCGAGCTTCGGATAGCCCAAGGCAAAAAAGAACAGGACCAACGTCAATGGGGTGTTGCGCACAACGTTGATGTACAAAGTGGCTGCGGCGCGCATCGCAGGGATGGGGGATACCCTCAAGGTCGCCACGATGGTGCCCAGGATCAGGGCGAAGATCCCGGCAACGACGAAAAGTACAAGGGTGTTCCGGAACCCTGTGATGAACAGGTCCGAATTATTCAGCAGCGTATTCACAGAATGGTCGCTTTCAGCCGATATTCGAGGGGGCGGCCAAGGGCCCCCCCCTCAACATGGGTTTAGTAGTTGTCCACTGCGGGTTGGGTGACCTTGGTGCCGGACTGGCCCAGTGTGGAGTCGTAGATCTTCTGCCACACAGAGCCGCCGTCAGTGAACATCTTGTTCACGAACTTGCGGAAGGCTGTATCGCCCTTCTTCAAGCCAACACCGTACTTCTCAGTGGTGAACGGCTGGCCTACCACCTTGAGGTTGTCGGTGTCCTGGGAGGCGTAACCGATCAGGATTGCCTGGTCGGTAGTCACAGCATCGACCTGGCCGCTCTTGAGCGCCTCGACACACTGTGAATACGTGTCGAACTCAGTGGTCTTGGTGCCGGGGAAGTTTGCCTTGATGTTCTGGATGGGGGTTGAACCCGTGGCCGAACAGACGTTCTTCCCGCTCAGGTCCTTCTCGCTGTTGATGGTCGTGTTGCTCTTCTTGACCAGCAGGCCTTGACCCGTCACGAAGTAGGGTCCGGCGAAGTCGACCAACTGCTTGCGCTTGTCCGTGATGGAGTAGGTCCCGACGTAGTAGTCAATGTCGCCGTTGGTAATGGCGGACTCGCGGTTGGCCGAAGGAATGGGCTTGTACTCGATCTTGTCCTTGGAGAAACCGAGGGATGCGGCGATCCACTGGGCAACCTGGATGTCAAAACCGCTGTACTCGCCGGTCGCGGCATCCTTGAAGCCCAGGCCAGGCTGATCCTGCTTGACGCCGATCGTGATCTTTCCGTTCGACTTGATCTTGTCGAACGTGGGGCTGCCCGTGATGGACACGTTCTGGGCCACCGTGAACGGTGCGGACTCGCTGCTTGGCGCGGTGGTGGAACCGCCGCCGCCACCGCATGCGCTCAGCGAAAGGGCGAGCGCCGCGCTTGCAGCGACCAGGAGGGATTTCCTCCGGGTGATAAAAGACTTCATGATATTCCTTTCATTGTGCGGCCACCCCCGCGGCCTGGGTGCGGTGAGTGTCAGTGAGTCAGGAGTTTGGAGAGGAAATCCTTGGCACGGTTGCTTTGGGGGTTGGTGAAGAATTCCTCCGGCTTGGCGTCTTCAACAATCTGGCCGTCGGCCATGAAGACAACGCGGTCGGCAGCTTTGCGCGCAAAGCCCATCTCGTGGGTGACCACGATCATGGTCATGCCTTCCTTGGCCAACTGGACCATGACATCCAGGACCTCGTTGATCATTTCCGGATCAAGTGCCGAGGTCGGCTCGTCGAAAAGCATGACCTTCGGCTTCATCGCGAGAGCCCGGGCAATTGCCACACGCTGCTGTTGGCCACCGGAGAGCTGTGCAGGCATCTTGGGTGCCTGTTGCCCGACGCCGACCCGCTCCAACAACGCCATGGCGTCCTTGTCCGCGGTTGCTTTGTCCTGTTTCTTCACCTTGATCGGTCCCAGCGTGACGTTTTCGAGAATCGTCTTGTGGGCGAACAGGTTGAACGATTGGAAGACCATGCCGACGTCGGCCCTGAGAAGGGCAAGTTCCTTGCCTTCCTCAGGCAGCTTCTTGCCATCGATCGAAATCTCGCCCGTATCGATGGTCTCCAAGCGGTTGATGGCCCGGCACAGCGTGGACTTGCCCGAGCCCGAAGGCCCGATGACAACCACAACCTCACCCTTTTTCACTTGGAGGTTGATGTCCTTCAGGACATGTAGTTGACCAAAGTGCTTATTGACGCCATTCAGGGAGACGAGGGCATCGCTGGCGGCTTGAATAGTCATGTGACGAATCTAGCGAAGAAATGATTCAAGTTGAGCCAGCTCACACTAACTTCCGTGGATCGTGATTCAACAGATACCTGCTTTGCAGCTATCTGACAGCAAATGATGGGTAGGAAACCCAATACCGCAAACAACAGGCCACGCCGGAACGGCTGCAGCCGCCATCCGCGCTAGCCTAGGTCAATGAGTACCAGCCAGCCCCAAGTTCCTAGTCCAGACGCCAATGGCAAGGCGATGAGCAACGGATCGGCAGCGTCAGCTCCGGCCGTAGCCGCAGAGCCGCCAGCCAAGCACAAAGGACCCTTGGAGCTTCGGCGCAAACAGGCCGCCATGCCCATGTCGGACCAGCGACTCCTGGACACCCGGGGAGCCGACCACTTCATTCACACCGACCCGTGGCGGGTCCTGCGGATCCAGAGTGAATTCGTTGAAGGATTCGGTGCGCTCGCCGAGCTCGGCCCCGCCGTCAGTGTCTTTGGTTCCGCCCGCACCAAGCCGGGCACCGGCTATTACGATATGGGCGTGCAGGTGGGCCGCCACCTCGCGGAAGCCGGCGTCGCCGTCATCACCGGTGGTGGCCCGGGATCCATGGAAGCCGCCAACCGGGGCGCCGTTGAAGGCAACGGCGTTTCCGTGGGACTGGGAATCGAGCTGCCCTTCGAACAAGGCCTCAACCGCTGGGTGGACCTTGGCATCAACTTCAGGTACTTCTTTGCCCGCAAGACCATGTTCGTCAAGTACGCGCAAGGGTTCATTGTCCTGCCGGGCGGCCTGGGAACCCTGGACGAACTGTTCGAAGCCATGGTCCTGGTGCAGACCCGCAAGGTGACATCGTTCCCCATCGTCCTTCTGGGGGTCGACTTCTGGAGCCCGATGATCGAATGGATCAAGGGGACCCTGGTGGCCGAAGGCATGGTCTCCGCGAAGGACCTGGACCTCATCCAGCTTGTGGACGATCCTGCGGACGCCGTTCACCGCGTCCTGCACGGAATCCCGCGGCCACCCTCGACCAACGGGGACCAGCGCCCGGAGTAGCCTTGCCGTCACTGCACTCTCAGCTGAGTCTGGCACGATGGTTGCTGTGAGCTTTTTTCTGGTCTTTCTCGCGATTGTCATTATCGGTGCCGTGTTGTTCCTCGGCGCCGGAATGGCGAGATCCTCCCGCGACTCCGGCGCCGGTTTGGATGAACCCGTCCCGAACCTGCCGCCGGTCCTGTTGCCGGCAGGAGCCAAGGCATCCGACGTCGACCGCGTGCGCTTCGCCCTTGGGCTGCGGGGCTACCGGATGGACCAGGTGGATGAGGTCCTCGATGAGCTCCGGGATCAGCTGACCTCGCAGGAGAGGGAAATCGAACGGCTGAAACTGGCCCTGGAGGCAGCCGGGAACCAGGAAGACCCAAAAGAGTGACCCCGTCACTCGAATCGCGGTCCCCGACGGGATTCCTGGTCCGAAGATTGCGCCGCGCCGGAGCCCACGCCGCGGGCTGGCCGTGGTGGGTCCAGGTCTCCCTCGTCTACATGGCCTCGAGGCTTGTCAGCGCTTGCATCTTCATGGCCGCAGCGTTGCAGCAAGGCGTCAATCCGTGGTTTCCGCCGGCACCTGACTACTGGAACTTCATCACCATCTGGGATGGGCGCTGGTACGCCGAAGCGGCGAACAACGGGTACCCCTCTGTTTTGCCGGTCAATGCGAACGGCGGCGTCGCGGAAAATTCCTGGGCGTTCTATCCACTCTTTCCGTACCTTGCCAGGGCGCTCGGTGCACTCACCGGACTGGCGACGCTGCCCGCCCTGACGGTCGTCGCGATGGTGGCCGGGCTTGGGGCGGCCCTGGTGGCCTACAAACTGTTCCGGGAATTCGCCGGGCAGACCACGGCGCTGTGGGCACTGACCTTCTTCTCGATGTTCCCCGTCTCGGCCATCCTGCAGGTCCCCTACGCGGAATCCCTCAATACCCTGCTCCTGGCGGGTTCGCTCCTGCTGCTGGTGCGTCGCAAGTACCTTTCGGCGATGCCCGTGGTCTTGCTCATGTGCCTGTCGCGGCCCACTGGAGTGCCCTTCGCGGCCATGGTGGGCCTACTCCTGGTCCACCACTTGTGGAAGAGGTTCGGGCGCCGCCCGTCAGTGCCAGGCGACGTGCCCGCCGACGTGCCCGCCGCCGGGTCGATCCCGACGCTCCGGGAGCTTGGATCGCTGGCCGCGCTAGTGGGGGTCAGCGCGGCGGGGGCCCTCGCGTGGCCGGCCATCGCCTGGGCGGTCACGGGGGACCCGCTGGCCTACACCAAGACCGAAACTGTTTGGCGAGGGGACGACCTTGTTCCGTTCAAGCCATGGTTCGAGACCGGCCAAATGCTCTTCGGGCCGGTACTCGGCATTCTCGCGCCGTTCGTCTTCGTCGCGCTCTTTGCCCTGCTGATGTTGAGCAAACCTGTCCGGGCCCTCGGCACCGAACTGAGGCTTTGGTGCACGTGCTACGTGGGGTATCTTCTGGTCTTCCTGCACCCCCAGACGAGCACGTTCCGGATGCTCTTGCCCTTGTTCCCCTTGGCGCTCAGCACGGCCTGGTTGTCCCGCTCGAAGGCTTACCGCGGCACCGTGGTGGTCATGTTCTTCCTCCTCCAGATCGTATGGATCGTCTGGCTGTGGGCGTGGGCGCAGTTGCCGGGCGGCGGCGACTATCCTCCGTGATGCCTCCCCGTCGTTTCGCCAGTTCAAGCGCGATCACGGCCCGGCGGGAAAAGTCCATCAATTAGCTACGGGCGGGTAATTACGAGATAATGGACACAAGCAAGGACAAAGGCACCCTCGGGTGCCCGGCGACGACGACTGAACTGCCATGACTGTCGACGCCGTATATTCCACGCGGAGCCAACCCGGCCGGGTTGGCGGGATTTGGGACAACTGGAGGGGATTTTCCTAATGGCGGCTATGAAACCACGTACTGGCGACGGCCCTATGGAAGTAACCAAAGAGGGCCGCAGCCTGATCATGCGTGTGCCGCTCGAAGGCGGAGGACGGCTGGTGGTCGAGCTCAACGCAGCAGAGGCGGCGAACCTCAAGGAATGCCTCGTAGGCGTTACCGAATAGATTCACTGGGCAGGGCCCCGGCAGAAGAGCCGGCGCCCTGCTTTCATGTTTAAGCCTGAAGGCGAACGAGGGCCAGCTACTTCTTGACCGCTACCAGCAATCCGTCTCCCGTGGGAAGCATCGCTGACGAGAGCCGTTCGTCGTCGCGGATGGCCTTGCCGATCTGGCGCAACACCACGGTGGTGCTGTCCCTGGCGGCCGGGTTGGAAACTTTGTCCTTGTCCAGCGCGTCATTGATGACCAATGTTCCGCCCGACTTGAGCAATCGGATGGCTTGCTGAACGTAACCGGGAAAGTTCGGTTTGTCGGCGTCGATGAACACGAGGTCGTATGCGGAGTCGGTGAGGCGCGGCAAAACGTCGGCCGCACGGCCGGAGATCGTCCGGGTGCGGTTCGCCGGACTGCCGGATTCCAGGAAGGCCTCGCGGGCGGCCTTGAGGTGCTCGACGTCGACGTCGATAGTGGTCAGGACGGCCTGCGGGCTGAGGCCGCGCAGCAGGCACACGCCGGAGACCCCTGCCCCGGAGCCGACCTCCACAACCGTCTGTGCCTTCGACGCTGCGGCCAGGACTGTCAGGACGGCGCCAACGCCGGGGCTGACGGGAGTAACGCCCAGCTCGAAGGAGCGTTCACGGGCGCGAAGCAACACGTCGTCCTCGGCAGGCAGATCTTCTGCGTAGGACCAGCTGGTTGACTTGTCGGCACTCATGGGGGTTCGCTTTCCAGGCAGAGGGGTATTCCTTCCAGACTACTGGCTACGGGCCGCCCAGCCCGGATGCCTGCGGCCCGCAATTCTGTGTCTCTCCGGCTTCCTCCGGATGATGTTCGCTCTGCGGGAAAAGCCTGCCTGCGATCAGCAAAATCTCAGGCAACACTGGGATGATGTATATCCAGCCATCCAAGTGAGGGCCGGCAACGAACTCCTGAGTGACCGGCAGGATGACAAACAGTTTGAGGGGAGCGGACGATGCGGGCATCAAGTGCTGCGCCAGTCCAGGCAACGGCAGCAGTCCTGGGTTCCACCGACACGGCCCCGCCAGCCGAAGAATGGGTCAGGCCAAGCTGGGAAGAAGTGGTGGAGAACCACTCCGCCAAGGTCTTCCGCCTTGCCTACCGGCTCACCGGAAACAAGTTCGACGCCGAGGACCTCACCCAGGAAGTCTTCGTCAGGGTCTTCCGTTCGCTCGAAAACTTCAAGCCAGGCACACTCGACGGCTGGCTGCACCGGATCACCACCAACCTCTTCCTCGACCAGGCCCGTCGGAAAAGCCGTATTCGATTCGATGCCCTGGCCGAAGACGCCGAATCCCGGCTGCCTGGACATGAACCCGGTCCCGAGCAGAGCTTCGAGTTGAACAACCTCGATCTCGACGTCCAGCGCGCCCTGGAAGAACTGCCCCCGGACTTTCGCGCCGCCGTCGTGCTTTGCGATCTTGAAGGCCTCTCCTACGACGAAGTTGCCGAGGCGCTCGGCGTGAAGCTGGGAACCGTCAGGTCCCGCATCCACCGCGGCCGGACAATGCTCCGCGAAAAACTGGCGCACCGGGATCCGCGTCCGGTCCAGGCCCGCAAGCCGCGCCTTAAGATGCCGCGCATCGCCGGCCTCCTTTAGTCGCCGATGGGTCTGCTGAAAGGACGACGCGGTGGTTTGACTCGGGGAAAAATCCGGCACAGCCGAGCCCCCGGCCACCTGCAGCAATGCTCTGAATGCCACGCCGCTGTCCTGCGGGAACGCCAGTACCTCGAACGGCTTCGCCGTGCCGCCGTTCCCGAGGCGAGCCAGGACTTCACCAACAGGCTGATCGAGCACACCCAGCGGTTGGCGCAATCCGATGTCGACGAGCGCCCGGCGCCCCAGCGAAGCGTATGGCACGGGATCCGGCTCGCCAGCGCCGCGGCCGGCGGGCTCGCCGTCAGCGCAGGAATCCTGGCGGTTGCGGCCTACGCGCTTGGCGGCGAAGTTGCGCCCCAGGCGTCCGACCGTGGCGAGCAGGAAGTCCGGACCCTGGTCAGTTCCACCGTGCCCGGAAACGCCGCAGAGCAACTCCCCGTGACGGGTTCGCAGTTGAGCCTGCCCGTCGGCGTTGCCGGGACGGTGAACCTGAGCGAGCAGCAATTGTCCGAACTGCGGAGGGACGGCTGGGCATGTCCCGAAATGGCAAGCATGGGTTACCACGTGGTTTCCGCCCGGGCCCTGATGCAGGACGGGCACCCCGCCGTTGAGCTGCACCTCAGTGACGGTGACCACCACGCCACGCTGGTGGAGCAGCACTTGGAGGGCAGCGGCGCTTCGGGGACCCAATTGTCCATTACCCAGGGGGCCCCGTGGCAGGCCGTCTACTCCTCGCCGGTGGCAGTGCTGCGTTATTCCTCCGACATGCCTGCCAGCCAGGCCGCCGGAGCCGTTCCGGAGCTCGTGAAAGCGGGCGACTCGCTGGTGGTTTCCCGGCCCGCCGAAAACAGCACAGAGACCTGGAACGATCGGCTGCAACGGGGACTCCATACCCTGGCGGGCCTCGCAGGTTTCTGAGCGGACCAACGGACAGGGTAATCTTCGATACGTGTTTGGAATCAATGGCTCGGAGTTTCTCATCCTGCTGATCATCGGCGTCATCGTGATCGGCCCCAGCCGTTTGCCTGAATACACGCGGAAGCTGACGAATCTGGTCAAGGAGCTGCGGCGCATGGCGTCCGGCGCGCGTGAGCAGATCAAGGAAGAAGTCGGCATCGACATAGATGAAGTCGACTGGAAGAAGTATGACCCGCGCCAGTACGATCCGCGCCGGATCATCAAGGAAGCGCTGCTCGACGACGACACGAAGCCCGTCAGCGACGGTGCGCCTGTCGCTGTGGCAGCCGTGGACACTCCGACGAAAGCTCCCGAACGGGTTGTCGAACGGCTTTCCGTCGGTGAAAAAGCGCCCTTCGACGCTGAAGCCACCTAAGAAGGCTATTTCGGCTGGATCCCGAGGGACATTCCGGCCAGGCCGCGGGGCTTGGCATTGAGCTTTCCCGCGATGGCCTGAAGTGCCTGTGCAGCAGCCGTCTCCGGAGCCGTCAACACCACGGGGCGGCCAGCGTCGCCGCCTTCGCGCAGACGGATGTCCAAGGGGATCTGTCCCAAAAGCGGAACGTCGGACCCGACGGCGGCGCTCAGCCGCTCAGCCAGCACCCGCCCGCCGCCGCTTCCGAACAATTCCATCCTGCCGCCGTCGGGCATCTCCAGGAAGGACATGTTCTCCACGACGCCGGCAAGCTTCTGGCCCGTCTGCGTTGCGATGGTTCCGGCCCGCTCGGCAACGTCGGCTGCCGCGGCCTGCGGGGTGGTCACCACGAGGATTTCGGCGTTGGGAAGCAACTGTGCCACCGAGATCGCGATGTCGCCCGTGCCCGGTGGAAGGTCCAGGAACAAGGCATCCAGATCGCCGAAATAGACATCCGTGAGGAATTGCTCCAGGGCGCGGTGCAGCATGGGCCCCCGCCAGGCCACCGCTTTGTTCCCGGAAACGAACATGCCAATGGAGATCACCTTCACGCCGAAGGCCACGGGCGGGAGGATCATGTCGTCCACCCGGGTGGGCTGCTGCGTGATTCCCATGAGCGCCGGAACGGAGAAGCCGTGGACATCGGCGTCGACGATTCCCACGCGCAGCCCCTGCGCTGCAAGGGCGCACGCAAGGTTGACCGTCACGGAGGACTTGCCTACACCGCCCTTGCCGCTGGCCACGGCGAAGACCTTCGTCAGGGAGCCCGGCTCGTTGAAAGGTATTCCGCGTTGCCCGCCTGCGCCTCGCAACTGTTCCTTGAGGGCATCGCGTTGCGCTTGTGTCATGACCTTGAGCTCGACATCGACGGCGGTCACGCCGGGAACCCGCGTCAGGGCCGCGGTGGCGTCGGCCGTTATGGTTTCCCGCAGCGGGCAGCCGGCGATGGTCAGCAGCACCGCAACCCGGACGGTTCCGTCCGGACTGGCCTCTACCGAATCCAGCATCCCCAATTCCGTGATGGGCCGGCGGAGTTCGGGATCGATGACGGTTGCCAAGGCAGCGTTGAGGGCCTCGACGGATGGTGTGCTCATGGGGTGGGTGTTCAGCTTTCGGGCTGGGCGGGGGGACCCGGGTTCCGCGTTGGCGACGTGCCGACGGCCGAGAGGTCGGGTTCGGATTGGCTGGCGCTGGAATGCGCCGGATGGATCTTGGGGATCTGCTGGGTGGGAGGATTGCGCTGTTTGTTGCGCTTGTCCTTGATTTTGTCCTTGGCTTTCTCGCCGTTGTTGGAGCCGCCGGAATTGTTCGGCCCCAACTCTTCCTGCGCTTCGAGCAGATCCGACAGCAGCGAGCGGAGTTCGGCGCGCACGTAATCCCTGGTAGCGACCTCGCGCAGGGCGATGCGGAGAGCCGCGACCTCACGGGTCAAGTATTCGGTGTCAGCCAGATTGCGCTCGTCACGGGCCCGGTCCTGCTCGATTGTCACGCGGTCTCTGTCGTCCTGGCGGTTCTGGGCCAACAGGATCAGGGGCGCGGCGTAGGAGGCCTGTGTGGAGAAGAAGAGATTGAGGAGGATGAACGGGTAGGGATCCCACTGGAAGCCGAACAAGCCAATAACGTTGAACGCGATCCAGACGATCACGAAGATCGTCATGTAGAACAGGAAATTCGCCGTACCCATGTAACGGGCGAAGCGTTCGGCAAACCGGCCGAAGGCATCGGGATCGCTGCCGAAATTCGGCAGCATGCGGGAACGCAGCTCGAGCGGGGTGTCCAATCCTCCGCTGGTGGGCTTCTCAGCCAATTCGGCCTCCTAGTTTCCTGATCGGGGCTCCGTCTTCGTGGGTTCGCCAGTCGTCCGGGAGCAAATGGTCTAGGAGGTCATCAACAGTCACCGCCCCTACGAGGCGGCCGGCGCTATTCACGACCGGGAGGGAGTTGAGGTTGTAGGAGGCCATGGTGTGGCTGACCTCGCTGACGCTGGCGTGATCGGAAACCGGCTCCAGGTTCTTGTCCACGATGCTGCCCAGCTGTTCGGGCGGGGCGCTGCGGAGCAATTGCTGGATATGCACGACGCCGAGGAATCGTCCCGTCGGTGTCTCCAACGGCGGGCGGCAAATGAAGATGGCCGAGGCCAGGGCGGGGGAGAGCTCCTCGCTGCGCACATGGGCAAGTGCCTCGGCCACCGTGGCTTCCGGTGGAAGGATGACGGGAACCGGGGTCATGAGGCCGCCGGCGGTGTCCTCGTCATACTGCAGGAGCCTGCGGACATCGTCAGCCTCGTCGGGCTCCATCAGGAGCAGTAGTTCCTCGGCCTTCGCGGAAGGCAGGTCAGCCAACAGGTCTGCGGCGTCGTCCGGGTCCATTTCTTCCAGGACGTCGGCTGCGCGTTCGTTGTCCAAAGCGGACAACAGCGTGACCTGGTCTTCTTCCGGCAACTCCTGGAGCACATCGGCGAGGCGTTCGTCCTGCAGCTCGCTGGCCACTTCGATCCGTCGTTTGTCCGACATCTCCTGGAGTGCGTCGGCGAAGTCGGCCGGCTTGAGGTCCTCGTGCGTGGCGACGAAGTGGCTTGCACCTTGGGGATCGTTCTCGGAGCCCTGCAGCGTGTCCGCCCAGTCCACCAGGAGGGTATGGCCGCGGCGCAACCCCCGGAGCCTGGAGGTAGACGTGCCGCGTCGAATGAAAAGCTTGGAGACGAGCCAGTCACCGTTGCGCTGCTGGTCCATGGCGATGTCTTCGATGATGGCGTCGCCGCTGCCGTCCTTGAGGGTCACCTTGCGGTCAAAGAGCTCGCCGACCACCAGTTGCTCGGCACCGCGTTGCTGGAAGCGCCGCAGGTTGACCAGTCCGGTACAGATGATCTGGCTCTGGTCCATGGACGTCAGCCTGGTCATGGGAACGAAGACGCGCTTCTTGCCCGGAACTTCGACGACGATACCCACTGCGTGCGGGGCCCCGCGCAAGCCGCGCGAGAGCACCACGACGTCGCGCAGCCGGCCCAGGCGATCGCCGAGGGGGTCGAAAACGTCGAGGCCGAGCAAGCGCGCAACAAAGATGCGTGAAGGATTTGTGCTCACCCTTACAGGCTACCGAGTCTGCTCTCTTTTAGCTGAATTTCAGCCGGTTCACATGTGTATGGGACAGAATGGGGGTATGGCGAACATTTTCGGTGCCCCTAAGGCCACGGAGGAATCCCGCAGCGTCCCTAAAGGCGACACCGTGGGCTCTTACACTTCCTATCTCGATGCCCAGAAGGCGGTGGATTATCTTGCCGACCAGCAGTTCCCCGTCCAGCATGTCTCCATTGTCGGAAACGACCTCAAAATGGTGGAGCGGGTTACGGGACGGCTCAGTTACCCCAGGGTCGCCTTGTCCGGAGCCCTGAGCGGTATGTGGTTCGGCCTGTTCGTGGGCGTCATGCTTTCGTTCTTCACCCCGGCCGGTGGCCCCTTCTCGATTGTGACGTCGGTCCTCATGGGTGCTGCATTCTTCATGCTCTTTGGGATCGTCACCTACGCAGCACAGCGCGGGAAGCGGGACTTCACCTCCACCAGCCAGGTAGTGGCGACGAACTATGACGTCATTGTCGCCTTGGAGGCATCCCACGAAGCCCGCCGTCTCCTTCACCAGTTGCCGATGAATCCTTCCGAGGCAGCCTTCGGGCGGCCGCCGCAGGCCTACACGCCGCAGGACTACCGGAACCCGCCGGCGCATCCCGGTGCACCGCAGGGTCCGGCCCCGGAGCGCCCGGCGTCTTGGCAGGATCCGTATGGCCAGCGTGGACCGGAAGCCGGACAGGCAACCGCCGGCGAGCCCGCCCAGCCTGCTGCGGACGCCGCGGCCCCGGCTGCGGCCGCGCGGCCGACCGCCGGCGTGCGCTACCCGGACCTTCCCGACGGCCGTCCGCAATACGGCGTGCGGGTGAACGAACCAGGAAACGGCGAGCAGACCGGAAATGGTGAGGATCAGGCGAAGCAGTAGTTATTGCGGGGCCTCACAGCTGCAATCTGGAAGGCGTGCGAGCTTCCGGACGCGCCAGTCCAAGGTGAATAGGTCGAGTTCCCGTACCTGCCCAGACAAGGCAAGCGGCAACCCGAGCAGGATCTTCATAGCCTCCCACGCCGCCAGATTCGCCACCAAGCCCGAAATAGCTGCGATGCTCCCCCCGCTCCTCGTTCGTCCTTTGAGCGGGAGGAAGTCGGCGCGGTTGTGATCATTCATGGTCTGTGAACGGATGCACTGCCAGCACACTGTCTGACCGGGGATGATGCTGGTGCCGGGCACGCCCAGGTTCCCGCCATACGCCCCACCAACGATGTGGGGAACGCGCGCTTCCGTCGCGGCTTCAGCGATGATATCTGAGAGGACGACGACGTCCGGCTCATCGGCGCATCCGACCACCAGGCTGGCATCCCTTAACGCCGATTCGAGATCTGCTGCGGCTACCACTCGGCGACGGTTCGCCGTGACCTGAAGGTTCTCGTCGATCGACGTGAACCGTTCGGCGGCGACGTCCACCTTAGCCAAGCCCAGGTCGCCAGGCTGAAATAGGATCTGCCGGTTCAAATTTGTGAGTTCTACAATGTCCGGATCGAAAATCTCAATTCTGCCGATGCCTGCCGCGACGAGGGATTGCAGTAGCCAGGTCCCGGTTCCGCCGACTCCAACGACCACCACTTTTGAAGTGCGGAGTTTCTCCTGCAGTTGAGTTGGCGAGTTAGTAAGGGAAAACGTGGATGCGAACTCCTGGAACAGCCTCTCTTGACGTTCGAACTTGTTTGCGCTCGGGTGCTCCGGCTGCGGGTACGTATCAAAGAGGCGCTCAGTTTCCATGATGGCCAGGACGTTTTCAAGCGATTTGCAACTGAACCCGGCACTTCCCTCGAGGATCGATTCGATCCTTTCGATGGAATTCGACCCGTCAAGCAAGGGGATCAACTCGATCACAAACGGGGATACGTCGAATTCAAGGACCCTGAGTTCCATGGTGCAAATGAACTGCATTCGACAATCGCGGTTGAATACGAGCACGCTGTCCCGCAGTCTCAACGGGCGGCAGCCCATCTTCGCTCCTCCTCTATCGGCCATCACTCGGCCCTCAGGGCCGCTGCGGGCTCTATTCGAGCCGCCCTGCGGCTCGGTCCTATCGCCGCCAAGCACAATGCAGTCAAGGTGACAATTGCGATTCCACTGAATGCCAGGACGGAAACAGTCGTGCTCAGCGTCACTCCGAGTGCCCCGGCGACAAGCCGGGTTAGTACCCACCCAGCCAACTGACCAACGAGAAGTCCCGAAGCAAGCGCCGCAATTCCGATCAAGATCGCGTCAACCGCAACGAGCCTCGTTATGTCGCCCCGGGTGGCACCAATCGCGCGCAACATCCCGAACTCTTTCTCCCGACGAGCGACGCCGACTGAGAACAGGCCGGCCGCGCCGACTGCGCCGAGACTGAGCGCAAGCACAACGATGCCGAAGGCGGCTCCGGCGTAGGAGCCGAGCTCTGATTCTGCGCGCTCTTTCATTTTTGCGGCCGTGATCACCGAGACGCCAGGGATGTCGGCAACTGAATCAGCGATCGTGTCCCGGAGCGCTGTGACGTCGACACCCGGCCTCGCTTCTACATTCCAGCCGTTGGATCCGGTAATTCCGAGCTCGGCTGCCGCGTCGCGACTCATCACCACCTGATTCCCTGTTGCCAAGGACGCATACGTCCCGACGATGCGAAGCGAGAGGGTCTTGCCTGCCCGACTTAATCTGACGTAGTCGCCCAAGGAAATATCGCGGCTGGCGGCGAGAGCTTCAGGAATGATGACCGCGCCTCCCTTTTCCAGGGCGGCTGGTGCAGATCCGTCACTTCCGTGGCGCCATGGAAGCTGAGCAGTGGCGAAGTAGCTCTTTGGATCGACAGCAAGGATTGCAACCTGGCTCGTGGTGCCTTGGAACTGCAATGCCGCGTGATCCCAAACTGTGTCCGAAACCCGGTTGATCATTTGAATTGACGCCAGACGTTCGTCTAATTTCTCAACGATGGGCGTCGTGGACGATATTTGAATGTCGGCCCCGAATTGACGGCCAATCTGGTCCATCATGGCGCTCCGTACGGAGCCGACCCCGATGACAAGGGCCGCACCCAGGCAGACGACAATCCCCATGATGGCCGTCGTGGAGTCGAGCGATGCGTGTCTGCGCAGGCGCTGAGCCGCAGCCTTCCCTGTCCATCCTGCGAAGATCTGTAGCCTGGTGCATGCGATGAGAATTGACGGAGCGAGGAAGCCCGCGGCGGCCAGCGATAGGACGAAGCCAACGAGCTTGACGACGAGCGAGTCGAACCAGTAGCTGCCTGCTCCGAATATGAGGAGCATGATGCTGAGGGCGACGCGGAATCTGTTTGAAGACCTGCGCTCTGCGCCTTCAGGCGAGATAGCCGTAAGAGGGGCCTGGCGCAGCACGTTCATGATGGCCCGGGCCGCCCCGGCGCAGCCCGCGGCGACCCCGCTCAGGATGGCAAGCAGAACTTGCCAAAGTTCGACCGCCACGGTGGCTGGAGGTATGTTCCCCATCGACGATAGCCCTTGGTTGAGGATCCAGCTGACACCAAACCCGAGCCCAAGCCCGACCATCGAGCACGCGAACGCGAGCATCAGTGCCTCATAAAGGACGGCGGCCGCCAGCCAGGAACCGCGCGCGCCGACAGCGCGCATGACACCATAAGTCAGCCGGCGGGCATTCACGACTGACTGGAAGGCCGTCGCCGATAGGAGGATCGAGATGCCCAGTACGGTGCCGGAGGCGATCATCAAGATGAGTGAAACAACCGCGATGAGGGGACCGAGGGTCGAATTGAAGGCAGAAGTGTCTTGTACTTTGAACTGAGGAGGCAGGCTGGACGAATACTCGCTCTGCCAGCGTTCAGCGGAGTTCCCGGCCGACAGCTGGATGTCAACCCTTGATACTTGGCCCTGCTCGTTGAATATCGTCTGGGCGTAGGACAAATCGACAAAAATGTTGTCGTACGCCAACGGACCAAGAACCTTGCCATTGAACACCCCTACGACGCGCAGCTGCGTGGTAGCGTCGCTCGACGCGACCACCAGGGAATCGCCTATGTCCACCCCTAAGCGCGAAGCCACATCAGACGGAACCAGTGCCTCAGGGTTGTTTACGGTAGGGAGCCCGCCCCGAAGCTCAAGCCTCATGAGTTGAAGCTCAGTGTTGAACGTCGTGGGGTAACCCGTAACCGTCAGCGGGCGGCCTGTTCCAACGGTTCCCGCAGGCCGGACGCTCGAATTCCGTGCCAGAGTCGGGATCGGCGTCGCAACGCCAGGGAGATCCGCCACGGCCTTGACTGCGCTCTCCGGGACTGTGGTTCCGGGAATAGCAGGCACGACCGCGACGTCGCCTATGCCTGACAGCGAGCCGGCTCCTTGCGACAGCTGGTCGTTGATGCTCTTCGATGTGAGCAGGGTGCCGAAAATGAGCGCAACGCCGAAGACCAATGCAACCGCTGCGACTCCATATCGGGGAAAATCAAAGCGAAGTTGCCGCAAACCACGAGCGAACGCGCTCATCATGGTGAGAATCCCCCTCCCGATCTGGTTCATTGAGGGTCAGGTCAAGCTGATCAACGATCTTCCCGTCCCGCAGGGCGATGATCCGGTCGGCGTAACTCGCAGCATATGGATCATGGGTGACCATCAGCCCGGTCGTGCGACGACCGTCTCCGATCGCGTCGCGAATCAGACGGAGAACAATATCCCTATTCCCGGAGTCGAGGCTTCCTGTCGGCTCATCGGCTAGGACGACGCTAGGAGCCCCGAATACCGCTCGAGCTACGGCGACCCGCTGACGTTGCCCGCCTGACAATTGATCGGGAAACCTCTCGGCATATTCAAACAACCCGAGCTGATCGAGCAGCACCAGAGCATCTGATCGCCAACGAAAGCCTCTTTGACCGGAAACAATCGATGACAACCCGACGTTCTCCACCACCGTCATGCTTGGAACAAGATGAAATGCCTGGAAAATGAATCCAATATTCTCCCGCCGGAAGATTGTCTTCTGTTTTTCATCCATCTCGGAGACCCGGAGTCCTGCTACGTCTATACACCCTGCAGTCGGCGAATCGATTCCACCGACCAATTGGAGCAGGGTTGACTTACCGGATCCAGATGGGCCAATGACGGCAACAAGTTCACCCGGCTGGATCTCGAGTTCATCAATGTCTAGTGCAGCTTTCTCGTTTCCGGCACCGTCGTCATAGTGGCGACGAACGCCTTTAAGGGAAATGGCGGGAAGAGGGGCGACGGTCATGACTCGATAGCCCAGACCTGGGGGAGCATCCGGTCAAATTCGAACCACATTTCCCATTCTCCGACGTCGCCGGCGAGAAGCTCTGACTCAATGACATCCCAAACGGCCAGCAGGGAGCGGCGGCGTTCACCGGGAGATACCGGCGGTGGTATCGCAGGGTGGTATTTGAGTCGAAAGCGGCCGTCGCCGACGGCCCTGAGCGTGAGTGGGACCATAGGGGCGCCGGAAACATGGCTCAGGACAACCGGACCGGTGGGAACCATGATGGTTGTCCCTAAGAAGGGAATTCGGGCATGGTGCTCATCCACTCCACGAGGGTCCAGTTCAGGGAACATGGAGAAGATCCTGCCCTCACGCAGGGCGGTCAGGCCAGAGCGCATCGCCGATGTGCTCCCGAGCCGGATCCCACGGAAGTCTAAATCAGGAAAGGACGCTGCGCGGATCTCGTCAAAATTCATCCGGTTGTAGAGCGTCGTCGTCGGCATTTCATAAGCGAGCATGGGAATGGCAGCATATGAGGGTCCGAGATGGAGCGGGAGAGCGATTACCCCTCGGCCACTGGACGCCGCCTCGTGAAGGTGGCGGGGCCCATCGACAGCCACAACGTCCCGAAACAGCGTCTCAGTGTCCTTCATCCACAGATTGATGAAGGTCGATTCAAACTGCAGCTTCGGTCCGTACCCAGCAAAGCTCCTGGCGTGCAATTCCTTGTCGAAGCCATCAAGCCCAGGGACTGCATTCATGAAATCCAGGGCCCGGGCCTTCAAGACGTCGAAATTATCTACGTCTGGTTGGTTTGCCCGGTAGATGGGTCGATCGAGGGCGTCGAGCACCTTCATAAGGTTCCACGCGCCAACTGGCCCCGCAGCATGAATAGCCTCATAGAAATTCTTGTGCTTTGGAAAGTCGAAAATATTGAACAGTGGCAAGCGCACGCTGCCCCCCAAATTCAGTGTTGTTCGTATCCTTGCTATCTCACTTGGCTCGTTGGTGGCGAAGCACAAGCGTCGCCACCAACGAACCGAGCGCTAAATCAGGTGCACATGCACCCGCTGCTACAGGCCAGGGTGGCTCCCGCCTCCAGCACATCTTCTGAGACCATCTCCATTGTGTTCACCTCCTCCTTTTGACCGATTCGAAGATAGAGAAATACCACTTTGTGGTATGGCAACGGCACCAAACGGGGGGATCGTCTATCGGTGCTGCGCCTAGGAGGAGGGTACAAGTGCCTCGGGGCGTCTCCGTGTGGATTTCGTCAATCTCAGTGGTCAAAACGGCAAATCTCAGTGTAAAAAACCCGAAATTAAGTGGACGGAAGCCGGCGTCTACGTGTTTTAACGAAAGAGGAGGGCTACCGGATCATCAAAATCCGGTAGCCCTCCTCGTGCGTTTTGCCTCGGTGGTTAAGCTTCGGCGTCCTGGTAGATGCCCGCCATCCAGGATTCGACGTCGTCGGCCTTGCGGGGGAGGGCGGCGCTGAGATTGACGGGACCGTCTGCCGTCATCAGGATGTCGTCCTCGATCCGGACGCCGATTCCACGGTATTCCTCGGGAATGGCGAGGTCCTCTGCCTTGAAGTAGAGCCCGGGTTCGATGGTGAACACCATGCCCTCGGTGAGTACGCCGTCCAAGTAGAGATCACGCTTGGCCTGGGCACAGTCGTGGACGTCCAGGCCAAGGTGGTGGCTGGTACCGTGCGGCATCCAGCGGCGGTGCTGCTGGCCTTCGGTGCTGATGGCTTCCTCCACGGAGACCGGCAGCAGGCCCCACTCGGCAAGGCGCTCGGCGAGGACCGTCGTGGCGGCGGTGTGGATGTCGCGGAACTTCACGCCCGGCTGGGCCGCGGCGAATCCGGCGTCGGCGGCGTCAAGGACGGCTTCATAGACCTTGCGCTGGACGTCCGAGAACTTTCCGTTAGCCGGAATGGTACGCGTGACGTCGGCGGTGTAGAGCGAATCTGCCTCCACGCCGGCATCCAGCAACACGAGTTCTCCGGCGTTGACCTTGCCCGTGTTCCGGGTCCAGTGCAGCACCGTGGCGTTGTTTCCGGCGGCCGCGATGGTGTCGTAGCCGAGCTCGTTCCCTTCCTCACGGGCACGCGCGAAGAAAGCGCCTTCGATGACGCGTTCGCCGCGGTGGTGGGTCATGGCGCGGGGGAGGGCGCGGACGACGTCGGTGAAACCCTCCACGGTCGCGGCCACGGCGATCTTCATCTGCTCGATTTCCCAAGCATCCTTGAGTAAACGCAACTCGGAGAGCGCCTCGCTGAGCAGTTCGTCGAGGGCATCGAGTTCGCCGAGGTCCAGGTTTTCCGGATCCTTGGCGGTGTTGTAGCGGGCTGTGTCCACGAGGGCATCAATGTTCTCGTCGACTTTGCGGACCAAGCGGATGGAGATGCCTCCGATTTCCGGGGCACCCACGTTCTTGGTGATGGCCATCTCGAGTTCGTCGAGGTGCGCCGTCCTGAGTCCGAGGCGCGCTTCGAATTCTTCGAGCGTCGGACGCGCGCCGATCCAGAACTCACCGGAACGCGAGTCGGCGTAGAACTGTTCCGTGTCCCGGCCGGCCAGCGGACGGAAGTAGAGCGTCGCGAGGTGGTTGCCGCCGTCGTCGCCGGTTCCTTCCTCGACAGGTTCCAGGACCAGCACGGCATCGGGCTCGTGGTCCAGGCCCAAGCCCGTGAGGTGGGCGAAGCCGGAGTGGGGGCGGAAGCGGTAGTCGCAATCGTTCGAGCGGACCTTGAGCGGGCCGGCTGGTACGACGAGACGCAAGCCCGCGAACTTGCCGGAGATGGCCCGACGACGTGTGGCGGCGTGGTCTGCGACGGCGTCACGTGCAGGGGTTACCTGCGGCGCGGGCGCCCAATTGCTGGCCATGAACGCCTTGAAGGCATCGGATGTGGGCCGCTGGGAGCGGTTGTTGACGCGCTCCTCCAGTGGCTGGGAGGCTGTGGGTTCACCGTTTTGGGTGTTTTCTGCATCGTTCACCGTCCCATCGTCCCATCAAGGCCGACACTAGGCCAACGCCGAAACGGTCCAAGCCGTCCCCAATCAAATACGCTTGGAAAGTGAAGATCGACCTGCACGCGCACTCCAATGTTTCCGACGGGACCGAGGCTCCCGCGGGAGTGATCGCTTCAGCGTCTGCTGCGGGTCTGGACGTGGTGGCCCTGACCGACCACGACTCCACCGACGGATGGGAGCAGGCCTCCGTCGCGGCACTGGAATTCGGGGTGGCCTTTGTGCCGGGGATAGAGATCTCGTGCCGCACCCGGGAGGGGATCAGCGTCCATCTGCTCAGCTACCTCCACGATCCCGCGCACCCCGGCTTGCTTGAGGAGATCACCAAGGCGAAGGACGCGAGGCTCACCCGTGCCAAACGCATGGTCACGCTCCTGGCAGAGGACTACCCCCTGAGCTGGGACGATGTCATCCATCATGTGGCTCCGGGCGCCACCGTGGGCCGGCCCCACATTGCCGACGCCCTCGTCGCCGCCGGTGCGGTGGCGAGCCGCTCCGAAGCGTTCACTGCCATCCTGACCTCGCACTCGCGCTATTTCGTGCAGCACTACGCACCGGACCCGGCGCTCGCCGTCGAGCTCGTCCGCGCGGCGGGCGGTGTCCCCGTCTTCGCGCATCCGGTGGCCTCGGCCCGCGGCCGGGTGGTCGGGGAACGGACCTACCGGGAAATGATCGACGCCGGCCTCTTGGGGCTGGAAGTGGAGCACCGCGACAATCCTGAGGAAGGCCGCGTGTTCCTGCGGCGACTGGCTGCCGAACACGGTTTGTTCATGACCGGATCGTCCGACTACCACGGAACCGGCAAACCCAACCTGCTCGGGGAGAACCTGACGTCCCCCGACGTCCTGGCCCGCATCGAGGAGCTAGGCACGGGTAGTTCGGTAGTCCGCTAGACGGGGTAGAAGGTGGCCTTGCCGTCCAGGCGCTTGCGCATCACATCGATGGCCGGGGCGTTCTGGTCCACGCACACGAACCTGCGGTCGAGTTTCGCCGCGACTGAACCAAGCGTGCCGGAACCCGCGAAGAAGTCGAGGCACCAGTCTCCTGGCCGGCTCGATGCCGTGACGATCCGCCGGACCAGGCCTTCCGGCTTTTGCGTCGGGTAGCCGGTCTTTTCCTTGCCGGTCGGGGAAACGATGGTGTGCCACCAAACGTCCGTGGGAAGCTTCCCCAGTTCGCGTTTGGCCGGAGTCACGAGGCCCGGCGCCATGTACGGCTCGCGGTCGACCTCGGCGTTGTCGAAGTGGTACTTCGCGGGGTTCTTGACGTACACGAGGATGTTGTCGTGCTTGGTGGGCCAGCGGTTCTTGGCGCGTGCGCCGTAGTCGTAGGCCCAGATGATCTCGTTCAGGAAGCACTCCCGGCCGAAGATCGAGTCCAGCATGACCTTGGCATAGTGGACTTCGCGGTAGTCCAGATGCAGGTACAAAGTGCCGTCGTCGGCGAGTAGGCGCCAGGCCTCCACAAGCCGGGGTTCCAGGAAGGACCAGTAGTCGCTGAACGCGTCGTCGTAGCGGTGCAGGGCGCCCTTGATGGTGTCATACGAGCGTCCCTTGAAGCCGACGCGGTCGCCGTCGCCGTCGGCGTTGCGGACCATGCGCGTTTCCTGGCGGCTCTGGACCCGGCCCGTATTGAAGGGCGGGTCCACGTAAATCAGTGTGAAGGCGCCGTCCGGCAGCGTCGGGAGGAAATCCGCGTTGTCCGCGTGAACCACCAAGTTGCTGCCGTCCGGCGCCCAAACAGTGTCAGTCATTGAGGCCGTTAAGCCTCGGTGCTCTCGCCGGAGGCACCGGAAGCCGAGACCACTTCGCCGTTGCGGCGGCGGGTGCGGGAACGGCGTGCGCGGGCGGGCTTGTCCGAGCCCTCGCCGGACTGCGGCTCGGCAGACTGGGCCGTTGCCTGAGCGGGGGCTGCTTCGCCTTCAGACGTACGACGGCGGCGCGTGCGGTTGCGGCCGCCCTCACCGTCGCCGTCGCGGGCCGGAGTCTCAGCGGACTTGGGACCGCGGCGTGCACCGTCCCGGCCACTGTCACGGCCGGAGCGTCCACGACCGGAATCGCCGCCGGAACGGGAGTTCTTCTTGCCGGTCTCGCCCAGGTCCTCCAGGACCTCGGCGTCGACGCCCGCAAGGGTGCGCTGGTTGCGGGGCAGGCGGCCCTTGGTGCCTTCCGGAATATCCAGGTCGGCGAACAGGTGCGGGGACGAAGAATATGTCTCCACGGGCTCGGGAGAGCTCAGGCCCAGGGCCTTGTTGATGAGGGCCCAGCGGGGGACGTCGTCCCAATCGACGAACGTTACCGCGGTGCCCTTGTTGCCGGCACGGCCGGTGCGGCCAACGCGGTGCAAATAGATCTTTTCGTCTTCGACACACTGGTAGTTGATGACGTGCGTGACGTCGTCCACGTCGATGCCACGGGCGGCGACGTCCGTGGCAACCAGGACGTCGACCTTGTTGTTGCGGAAGGCGCGCAGGGCCTGCTCGCGGGCACCCTGGCCGAGGTCGCCGTGGATGGCCGCGGCAGCGAAGCCGCGATCGACGAGTTCCTCGGCTACCTTGGCGGCGGTGCGCTTGGTCTTGGTGAAGATGATGGTCCGGCCGCGGCCGCGGGACTGCAGGATGCGGGCGACAACCTCGATCTTGTCCATGCTGTGGGCACGGTAGATGAGCTGGCGGATGTCGCGCTTGGTCAGGCCTTCGTCATTCGGGTCTGCGGCACGGATGTGCGTGGGCTGCGTCATGTAGCGGCGGGCCATGGCAATGACCGGTCCGGGCATGGTGGCCGAGAAGAGAAGCGTCTGGCGGACGGCGGGAGTGCCGGCAATCAAAGTCTCGACGTCCGGAAGGAAGCCGAGGTCAAGCATCTCGTCCGCTTCGTCGAGGATGACCATGCGAACGTTCTTGAGGTTCAGGTGCTTCTGCTTGTAGAGGTCGATCAAACGGCCGGGCGTGCCGACGACAACCTCGACGCCCTTCTGCAGGGCTTCGATCTGGGGCTCGTAAGCGCGGCCGCCATAGATGGTGGCGATACGGGCGTTGCGCTTCCGGGATGCCGTCTGGAGGTCGTTGGCCACCTGGACCGCGAGTTCGCGGGTCGGAACAATCACGAGGGCCTGGGGTGCACCCGGGACAGCGAGCTTGTCGTGACCGGCGTCGCCCGGTCCGACGACGCGCTGCAGCGCAGGAATGCCGAAGCCGAGGGTCTTTCCGGTACCGGTCTTAGCCTGGCCGATGATGTCGTGACCGCCCAAGGCCACCGGGAGGGTCATGGCCTGAATGGGGAAGGGATGGGTGATTCCGGCGTCGGCGAGGGACTCGACGATGTCGGCGCGGACGTTGTAGTCGGCGAAGGACTTTTCTGCGATCTCGTGGGGTGTTTCGTCCGAGGAAATGGTTTCCTCGGGTTCGATCGTTTCGGTTCCGTCTGTCAGAACTTCATGGGTGTGCAATTCACTCACAGTGGAGTTTTCCTTATTCATTTGGGCTGCGCTGCGTGCTCAACGGTTGTGGCAGGGCCGTTCCGGAGCACGGACGGGCGCAAGCAAATCCAGTGGAAGCCGATCGCGGGCTATCTAAATACTGGCACTGGGGACCAGCTGGTGTATCTCAAGATCGCGTAGGGGCGGGCTTGTTGATGTCAAAAAATTAACTGAATCAACGACCGGGCATCCATTACTACTCACACAGTCTAGCGTCTGGGTGCAATAAACCCCGGATCGCGGCCGCGGTCCTGTGAACTGATTGCGCTACTGGAGCAGTTCGAAGGTGATTTGGCGGGTGGCAATGTCCGCGTCAAGCAGTTTCACGCGGACCTTCGTACCGGACTCCATTTCGCCATCGCAACGAGCGGTGACCGCCGGCTCGGCGATCTGGACGATGCCGGAGGGGCCGTGGGAGTTGCCGTTCCCATTCCCATTCCCGTTGTGGCCGTTGGTGCTGTTCCCGTTCCCGTTTCCGTTGTTCTTGGCAGGCTTCGATCCGGAAATCACCACGGCGTCGAATTCCTGTCCGACGTGGTTCACCAGGAGTGCGGCCTCCACCGTGTCCAAGGCGAGGCGCTCCATTTTGGCGGCAAGCTGGTCGGATGACGCCATGATCTCCGGCAGGCTCGGCAAAGCATCCCGGGCCCATGCAGGGATCTCCGTTCCATTGCTCAGTGCTTCGCAGATGACCAGGACAAAACGATCGACCAGCCGGCGCAACGGCGCAGTGGTGTGGGCATATGGTGCGCCGATGGCTGACTGCATGACGCTGCCCGGTACTTCGCCGTCGAAAGGCGTGTAGCCGGCGCCCCGGAAAAGCAGCCCCGCGGAATGGAGAATGGCCAATTGCCGGGGGTCTTTGCCGTCGAGGGTCCGCAGGTACTCGCCGTAGCTGGTCCCCTCGGTCCAAGGCCTGCCGAGCGCCCCGGCCTGCCGTTTGAAATGGAGCAGCGAGCGCTCATCGGGAGCGGGCATGGTGCGCAGGATTCCAACCTTGCCGTCTAGCATCAGCTGGGCCGCCGCCATCCCGGTCATGAGCGAAATCTGGGCGTTCCAGTCCTCGACGGGCAGCGAGGGAGCTGCGACGATCCTGTACCCCCCGCCGTCGGGCAGTTGGACGATTTCTTGTTCAGGCATGTTCAGGCTCGCTCCGCCGCGGCGGCGTTCGAGTTCCACCCGTTTGAGCCCGACCTCCTTGAGTAACTGCAGGACGGGATCAGCCGTCCCGGAATCGATCGCGGACTGGACGCCCTTGTAGTTGAGCTTGGCGCGGCTGCGTACGCTTGCCCGGCGAACTGAGACGGTGCGGAACTCTGCTTCGGCATCGAGTTCGAAGTCCCACACGAACGCTCCGCAGTCCTGGCCCGCCAGCAGGCTTCCGGCGTGCTCGCTGATGATCTCGGGGTGCAGCGGTATGCGGCCGTCCGGCGCATAGTACGTCTGTCCCCGGTGGCGGGTCTCGGCGTCGAGCGCTCCTCCCGGTGGCACAAAGGAGGGCACATCGGAGATGGCGTAGAGAACCCTGTAACTATTCCCGGACCGCTCAATGAAGAGGGCCTGGTCGAGATCCGTGGAAGAGGCCGGGTCGATCGTGATGAACGGAACGCCCGTGAGGTCCTGCGCCGGCAGCCTGTGTCCTGAAACCGCGGCCTCCGCGTCGCGCAGTGCTTCAGCGGGATAACCCGCGGGCAGCTCGAGTTCGGTCCGAAGCGCCGCCAGTGCTTCCGCGAGCTGGTTCGACGTTTCAGAGACGTTCGGGGCTATGCGCTGATGTGACACGAAAGTCAGGGTAACTCCAAAATCTCCCGGCGTCTCGCTAGGCCGCCGCTGCGTCCAGTGCGGCCAGGAGTGCCTGGGCTGCCGCCGTCGGATCCCCGGCCTCGGTGATGGCGCGGACCACAACAATGCGGCTGGCGCCGGCCCTCACTACGTCTTCCACGTTGCTGAGATCGATGCCGCCGATCGCAAACCAAGGAAGCACTACGCCGCCGACGGTCTCTTCGTCTGCCTGCTTCACCGCATCGGCAGCGTACTTCACCAGATCGAGCCCGACGGCGGAGCGTCCAGGCTTGGTGGGCGTGGCCCACACAGGCCCGACGCAGAAGTAGTCCAAGCCGCTCCGGCCAGGCGACGCGGCGACGGCTGCGTCAATCTGCTCCGGCGTGTGCGTGGAGAGGCCGATGATGGTGGGGTCGTGGAGCAGCTTCCGGGCCGAGTGCAGCGAAATGTCCTTTTGGCCGATATGGAACACCGGTGCGCCGGCGAGGGACGCTACGTCCGCGCGGTCGTTGACTGCCCAGAGGCGCCCGTGACGCTGCGCCACGGATTGCAGGATCTCCAGGAGTTCCAGTTCCTCGGCCGCTTCAATGGTCTTGTCGCGCAGCTGGATGATGTCCACGCCGCCTTCGAATGCGGCATCGACAAACTGCTCAAAATCACCCTGTTGCGTGCGGGCGTCGGTGCAGAGGTACAGGCGGGCGGTGGTGTGGACATCGTGCGGGGTCATGGAAACAGAGTAGTTCCTCTAAACTGGGCTGGTACCGCGGGAGCCGCGGCGGCAGTCACAATCGCCGCGCGGCTGAGAGGGCTTCAGCGCCGACCGCTTGACCTGATCCGGCTAGTACCGGCGTAGGGAAGGACTCCATGGACGAAGTAAACACCCAGCACGGGCCCCTGCGTGCAGACGTGGCGGTGATCGGGGGCGGCGTCATTGGCCTGGGCATTGCATGGGAAGCCCGAAGGTCGGGCCGCTCGGTTGCCCTGATCGATCCCGCGCCGGCCAGCGGCGCTACTTTCGCGGCGGCGGGGATGTTGGCACCAGTCAGTGAACTGCACTACCAGGAAGAGGACCTCCTGGAGCTCATGCTCGAATCGTCGGCGTTGTGGCCGGACTTCGAACACAATGTGACCGGCTCACGAACCGGACGCAGCACGGGTTACCGGACGACGCCGACCCTCGCCGTGGGTGCGGACGCAGCGGACCGCCGGGCGCTCGCCGATCTTCGGGACGTCCAGCTGGCCCATGGCCTGGTGGTGGAATCCGTGCCGTTGCGCGAAGCACGGGAGCGTGAGCCGCTCTTGAGCCCGCAGATTTCCTGTGCCTTCGACATCCCGGGCGACCACCAAGTGGATCCTCGCCGGCTTTCGGCCGCGATTCTAGGCGCTTTGGCAGACCACGAGCCCGGTAGCTCCAGTTGGATTCCGGGGGCCGAGGACGGTTTCGCGGTCCGGGACACTGCGGCGGGCCTCCTGTGGGAGGACGGGCGCGCCGTCGGGGCCGTGCTCGGCTCAGGCATCGAAGTGCTTGCCACGGAAACGGTGGTAGCCAACGGACTCGATGCCGCCCGCGTAAAAGGACTGCCGGATGGATTGTCGCTCCCGTTGCGTCCCGTCTACGGCGACATACTGCGGCTGCGCGTCCCGGCCCACCTGCAACCGCTGGTCACCGCCACGGTCCGTGGAATGGTGCGCGGAGTGCCCGTCTACATCGTTCCCCGCGATGACGGGACCGTGGTGATCGGCGCGACGCAACGTGAGGACGGATTGTCGTCGTCCGGGGGAGCGGCCAACCCGGTGTCAGCCGGCGGCGTCTACCAATTGCTCCGCGACGCCCAGGTATTGGTTCCGGCCGTTGCCGAGCTGGAACTCCTCGAAGCAACTGCCCGGGCCCGTCCGGGCACCCCGGACAACGCACCGCTGCTGGGCCGCGTCGAAGGTCGGGAAGGAACCGTGCCCGGCCTCATCGTGGCCAGCGGCTTCTTCCGCCATGGCGTGCTCCTCACTCCGGCAGCGGCGAAAATCTGCGTTGGACTCATGGATGGCACCGCCGATCCCCGGTGGAACAAATTCCGCCCGGACCGCTTCTCCCGCCCGCACTCAGCAGCAAGGGCTTCCGCAGACGGCCCATCGGCCGATACCTTAAATCCCCTTCTGAAGGACCACGCATGAACATCAAATTGAACGGCGCAGACCACACGCTGAGCGACGACGCTTCCGTCACCACCCTTGTCAGCCACATCACCGGACGCGTTGTGGATTCCAGCGGCCAAGCGGCCGACGGACGCAAGATCGGCGTCGCCGTCGCACGCAATTCCGAAGTGGTGCCGCGCAGCCAGTGGGCTGCTACCGCGCTCGCAGAGGGCGATGAACTCGAAATCGTTACCGCAGTACAGGGAGGCTGAACCATGACCACAGCAAGCACTCACGAAGCAGGCACCCGAACCGATGCCCTGGTGATCGACGGTGTTGAGTTCGGCTCGCGCCTCATCATGGGAACCGGCGGAGCTCCGAGCCTCGACGGCCTCGGGGCAGCCTTGCTGGCTTCCGGCACCGAACTCACTACCGTCGCCATGCGGCGGTACTCACCGACGGAAACCGGTTCGCTGTTCCAATTGCTCGTAGACCACGGCATCCGTGTCCTGCCCAACACCGCCGGCTGTTTTACCGCCAAGGATGCCGTCATGACAGCCGAGCTAGCCCGGGAGGCATTGGAAACGGATTGGGTGAAGCTCGAGGTCATCGCCGACGAACAGACGCTGCTGCCTGACGCCGTGGAGTTGGTGGATGCGACGGAGAAGCTGGTGGACCGCGGCTTCAAGGTCTTCGCCTACACCAACGACGACCCCGTACTTGCGCTTCGCCTGGAGAACCTCGGGGCAACTGCGGTGATGCCGTTGGGCGCGCCTATCGGCACCGGCCTGGGCATCCTGAATCCCCACAACATCGAGCTGATTGTGTCCCGCGCTTCGGTGCCGGTAGTGCTCGACGCCGGCATCGGCACCGCGTCCGACGCCGCACTGGCCATGGAGCTCGGCTGCGACGCCGTGCTGCTGGCCACCGCGGTGACCCGCGCGCAGAATCCGGTGCAGATGGGCGAGGCCTTCAAACACGCGGTCATCGCCGGTAGGCTGGCGAAGCAGGCGGGCCGCATCCCGCGCAGGGAACACGCCCTGGCCTCCTCGGCCATGGAAGGCCGGGCCGAGTTCCTCTAGCGGCCGACGCTGGCCGCTCCGGGGATTCCTGCGAAGATTCCGCGTCTGTGAAGGAGCCCCGAATGGCCGGCAAGGACGACATTCTTTCCAGGTCCGCTATTGACGACGCCCTGGCGGAGCTGCCGGACTGGCGGTATCGCCAGGGCGCCCTCGTCACCGCCTACAAGTGCCCGACGTCGGCTGCCGCACTCGAGTTGATTGCCGCCGTCGGGCGCATTGCCGAACAGCAGAACCACCACCCGGACCTGGACTGGCGCTACCACCGGGTGTTCATCCGCTACACGTCCCACGATGCCGGGAGCGAGGTAGCGCAGCGCGACGTCCGGGCGGCTAAGAGCGTCAGCGAAGCGGCCGCGGAAGCCGGGGCAGTTGCCAAACCGGAAGCCACGCCATGAGCCGGATCTGCAGCTAGAGCCGCAGCGCTGGTTAGAGCCTCAGCGCCGCGGTCAGCTGGGCGGTGTCGTGCCGCTTCCGATGGCGGCCCAGGAAGTGGGACGCCACGGCGGCCGCCACGGTCCCCAGAATGATGGGCAGGACCCACGGGATCCACGTCACGCCAGGCTGGTAGCCAAAGCCAAGTTGGATGAAGATCATCCAACTCAGCATGGCGACGGCGACCGAAACGCCGGCGGGCAGGGTGATTCCGTACGTTCCACGGTGTTTGTCAGTTCCCCAGACAATGAAGCCTGAAGCGATGGTGGCTAGCGCCACGATGACAAGTGAGAGCATGCGGACTCCTGGCTCGCTGGTGTTCTTGCCTGTTGCTTAGAGGGCGCCGAAGCCGACCCGGCGTACTTCTTCGGCGCCGATCTCCACGTATCCGAGGACATTGCCGGGAACGATGACCTGGCGGCCCTTTTCGTCGGTCAGGCGCAGGTCCGTGCCGTTGGCAATGGCCTCGCTCACGATCTTGGCAACAGCCTCGGCGTCGAGAGCGGACTCAAGCGCGATCTCACGGCCAACATTCTGAATGCCGATCTTTACTTCCACAGCGGGGCCTCCCAGCCAATCAAAAAAATACTCAGTCCTCTATTTGTAGTCTAGGACTCTTTCGGGAAGCGACTGATTCCGCGCCAAGCTAAACGGTAGATCAGGTCGCTGGCGACATCGAGGTCCAAATCGCCGTCGGTTTCGAGCCAATACCGCGCGCTGACCTGCGCCATTCCCGCCAGGCCCCGGCCCAGCAGCTGGGCCTCCAGCGGGGGCAGCTTGGTGTCTTCGGCGATGACCTTGGCGACGGCGTCGGCGAAGGTGCGGTTGAAAGTCTCCAGCCGGGAGCTGACGTCCGGGTCATTGATGAGATCGGATTCGAAGACGAGCCGGTGGGCTTGGTCATCGCCCGCGATGAAACGGTAGTAGGCGCGCATGACGGCCTGGACGCGCTCCTTGTTGTCCGACGTCGAATTCAGCGCCGTGAGCATCTGGTCCGTGAGCGTGGCCAGGTGGCTGTCGAGGAGGGCCATGTAGAGCTCCCGTTTCGACGGGAAGTGTTGGTACAGCACCGGCTTGCTGACATGGGCGGTCTCGGCGATTTCGTCCATCGCCGCACCGTGGAAGCCGTTGGCAACGAAAACTTCCAAGGCGGCATTCAAGAGCTGGGCCCGGCGCTCATCGCGTGGCAACCTGGCCGAACGGGGCGTACCGGTCCGATCTTGCCTGACCTGCGCCTCTTGTTTGATACGTGCACTCTCGGCCACTTGTCTGCCGCCTTTCCCCTTGCAGTTATGACCACAATACTGCGCAGTAATATGACCGGGCGGCACCTGCGGGGATACTTTGAAGTATGGCCACTACTTTTGCTGCCCAAACGTTGCCGTCTTCGCTGCCGCCACTCGTGGAACCGGCCGCGGGACTGACCACCGAAGAGGTGGAACGCTACTCGCGCCACCTCATTATTCCCGAAATCGGAGCGGCCGGTCAGCGTCGGCTCAAGAATGCCAAAGTCCTCGTGATCGGAGCCGGCGGACTGGGCTCTCCGGCGTTGCTCTACCTCGCCGCCGCCGGGGTGGGGACGCTCGGAATCGTGGACGACGACGACGTCGACCTCAGCAACCTGCAACGTCAGATCATCCACCGCGTGGGCGATGTGGGACGGCCGAAAATCGAATCGGCGCGTGACGCCATCAAGGAACTCAACCCGCTCGTCAGCGTGCAGCTGCACAACGTGCGCTTGGACTCCTCCAACGCTTTGGAGATTTTCTCGGGCTACGACCTCATCCTGGACGGCGCGGACAACTTCGCCACCCGGTACCTGGTCAACGATGCTGCCGCGATTCTCGGCAAACCGTACGTCTGGGGATCCATTTTCCGCTTCGACGGCCAGGTCAGTGTGTTCTGGGAGAAGCACGGACCCAGCTACCGCGATCTCTACCCGGAGGCCCCTCCCGCCGGCTCGGTCCCGTCCTGCGGCGAAGGCGGCGTGTTCGGCATGCTGTGCGCCGCTGTCGGCTCGCTCATGGTGACCGAGGCAGTCAAGCTGATCACCGGCGTCGGGCGCTCCATGCTGGGGCGCGTGGCGCTCTTCGACGCGCTCGGCGGCAGCTGGCGCGAAATCAAGGTTTCGAAAGACCCGGAGGCCGAGCCGATCACCGAATTGACCGATTATGAGGCTTTCTGTGGCATCACCCCTGCGCCCGCAAGCGACTCGGTTCCGACCGTCACGGCCACTGAACTTTCCGGAATGCTCGAAGCCCGCGCAGCGGGGGAACGCGACTTCGAACTGGTGGATGTCCGCGAGATCGGTGAACACGAGATTGTGAGCATCGACGGTTCGGTGCTCATCCCGCAGGGACGCATCCTGGCGGGAGAGGCCTGGACGGAACTCCCGCAGGACAAAGAGATCGTCTTCCACTGCAAGGGAGGTACCCGTTCCGCGGCTGTGCTCGCGGCTGCACAGCGTGCCGGCTACACACGCGTGAGCCACCTCGACGGCGGGATCCTGGCGTGGGTGCACGACGTCGAGCCAAACAAGCCGGTTTACTGACCCCACAACGCCCGTGAACACGAAAGGTCCCGATATGAGCGAGGAATCCATGACCACACCGCAATATCCCATCGGATCGGGCTTCGGCCATGGCTCCACGGCATCTGACGTTGTGGCGGGGTTGGACCTTCACGGTAAGACGGCAATTGTCACGGGCGGCTATTCCGGGCTCGGCCTGGAGACGGTGAGGGCGTTGTCCTCCGCTGGCGCCCGGGTCACGGTTCCCGCCCGGCGTCCCGAACATGCCAAGGAGGTCCTCGACGCGGCCGGCCTGGCGAAAGTGACCGTGGAGGGCCTGGATCTCTCCGATCAGCAAGCAGTGAAGGATTTTGCGGCACGCTTCCTGGAATCGAACCCAACGCTGGACATCCTGATCAACAACGCGGCGATCATGGCCAGCCCGGAACAACGTGTGGGTCCGGGCTGGGAATCGCAATTCGCCACCAACCACTTGGGCCATTTCACGCTTCTCAACACGTTGTGGCCCGCGTTGGCAGCTGCCGGCTCGGCCCGCGTCGTGTCCTTGTCCTCCACGGGGCACAAACTCTCGCCCATCCGTTTCGAGGACCTCAACTTCGAGAACGGCTACGACAAATGGAAGGCTTACGGCCAGGCGAAGACGGCCAACGCACTGTTCGCCGTCGAGCTTGACCGTCTGGGGCGCTCCTCCGGGGTGCGGGCCTTCGCGGTCCACCCCGGCGGCATCATGACCGAGCTCCAGCGCTACCTGCCCCGCGAAGAGATGGTCGCGGCGGGCTGGATGGACGACGCGGGCAACGTCAGGGAGGGTTTCAAGACTCCGGAGCAGGGAGCCGCCACGTCCACCTGGGCAGCCACGTCGCCGGCCCTGGCAGGCATGGGCGGGGTGTATTGCGAAGACTGCGACATTGCCAAGCCCACGGACCCGGCTTCGCCGCTCGCCCGGTACCAGGGAGTGGATGCGCACGCAGTGGACCCGGAAGCCGCAACGAAGCTGTGGGCCGTGTCTGCCGAAATGACGGGCGTCAACGCGTTCGCCTAGGGCGGGGTCGCGGAAGCTAGGCGCTTTCAGCCTGCTGAGGTGCTTGGCGGTGGTCCACGGGGCACTCTGCTGCGGGTGACGCAGCCGGCTGCTCCACCTGGATGCCATACAAGGCCTCGAGCGCGGCCACGTACTCGTCTTGCTGGCCGTTTGCGGCGAGTTCGCGTGCGCGGACCGTGGGGATGTGGAGCAATTGCTTGACCATGCGGCGGAGCGCGAACTCGACCTCTTCGGCCGCGGCGGTGCAGCCGTGCCGGGCCCGGACTTTCTCCATCTCGGCGTCGAGCACGTTCATGGTGTGTCGGCGCAGCGCCACAATGGCCGAATCGACGGACCGGGCTTCGCGCTCCTGCTCGAAGGCTTCTGCCGCGCCGGAAACAATGGTGCTCGCTTGTGCCAGCGACTCCGCTTGTTCCTGGGGCGCCGCGAGCCGCACCGATTCAAGCGTCAGGAGCTCGACGCCGTCGAGCTCGCCCACTGCGGGGTCGAAGTCGTGGGTGAGGGCGAGGTCGATCGCGATGAGGGTCTGGGTGGACAAAGCGCGGACCTTGGCGAGCTCTTCGGCCTCAACGCGGGTGTCCGATCCGCTGCAACCGATCATGACATCGGCGGCAGCGACGGCGGCAGGGAGGGTTTCGGCGTCGAGCGCGGTTCCGCCGCGGGTTGCCACGAAGGCCTCGGCACGGCCGGAAGACGAGTAGACCGAGACGTCGGTGCAGCCGCGATCGCGAAGCAGCGACATCGTGGCTCCGGCGTAGGCCCCGGTCCCGAAGACAACTACCTTCTTGGTGCTCCAGTCGGCATTCTCGGAGAGGTCGGTGGCGAGGTCCAGCGCAACTGAAACGATGGACAGGCCCCGCGAACCGAGTGCGGTCTGGGCTCCGACGTCCTTGGCCGTCTTGGAAGCGGCCTGGAACAAGCGGACCAGTCCGGAACTCGCGGTTCCTTCGTGCTGGGCAGTGATGAGGGCGCGACGCACCTGGCCGGCGATTTCGCGTTCGCCGACGACGGCGGAGTCCAGTCCGGCGCTGACGGCGAAGAGGTGCCTGCTGACCTCAGGGCCGGTGCGGGTGCTGAAGGCGCGCGAGACGAGTTGCTCGTTGAGTCCGCTCAGGCCGCTGATCTGCGAGACGAGCGCCGAGCGGGCCGCTTCGAGATTCTCTGCGTGCGGAGTTTCGCCGTAGATTTCGTAGCGGTTGCAGGTGGCCAGGACCACGGCGCCGGAGACAAGTTGGGAATCGGCCAAGGCGGACGAGGCAACCTCGGATGAACCGTTGCTCAACTGAGCGACGGTCTCAAGATCGATGTCGGCGTGTGTAGCCACCAATGAGAAAAGAACCACAGCAAAGCAATCATAGCTTTTTCGGCGCCATGTAGAACAACGCGGGTCAGTGGTTCTCCGCACTGCCGGGAGTGATGCCCGTCACCACGGATGGTGGGGGACAGGCTGTCGTTATCTTTTGGCCCCGATCTTCGGCACAATCGAAGGCATGACTTCCAGCTCCGCACTGCCTCATTCTGTGCCGGCCAACGGCACTTCCGGCACCGCCGCCTCAAGCCTTGATGCAAGCCACCCGCTGATGGATGGCCGCACCGCAGACTCCCCGCTGATCCAGGCGTACCGCGGAGGCAAGCCGTCCCGCCGTCCGGTGTGGTTCATGCGACAGGCAGGCCGCTCGTTGCCGGAATACCTCAAAGTCCGTGAAGGCGTGGCGATGCTGGACTCCTGCCTGCGTCCCGAACTCGCCTCCGAGATCACTTTGCAGCCGGTTCGCCGCCACGACGTCGACGCGGCAATCTTCTTCTCCGACATCGTCATCCCCCTCAAGCTGGCGGGCGTGGGCGTGGACATCGTCCCCGGCATCGGTCCTGTCCTGGACAAGCCCGTCCGCACCGCTGCCGACGTGGCCGCCCTGCCGCAGCTGACCTGGGAAGCCCTCGAACCGATCCGCGAGGCCGTGCGCCTGACGGTCGCTGAGCTCGGCACCACGCCCCTGATCGGCTTTGCCGGCGCGCCGTTCACGCTCGCCGCATACATGGTGGAAGGCAAGCCTTCCCGCGACCACCTCGGTCCGCGCACCATGATGCACGCCGATCCGGAAACCTGGACCGCCCTGGCCAATTGGGCAGCCGACGCCTCCGGCATGTTCCTGCGGGCGCAACTGGAAGCCGGCGCCTCCGCAGGGCAACTGTTCGACTCCTGGGCAGGCTCCCTTGGCCTGGCCGACTACGCCAAGTACGTTGCTCCCGCCTCGACGCGCGCCCTTGACCACGTCCGCCACCTCGGCGCGCCGCTGGTCCATTTCGGTACGGGCACGTCCGAGTTGCTCGTCGCGATGCGCGATGTCGGCGTGGACGTCGTCGGCGTGGACTACCGGCTGCCCCTTGACGAGGCAAACCGACGGCTCGGCGGCACCGTGCCCTTGCAGGGCAACATCGACCCCGCGCTGCTCTCCGCGCCGTGGGAGGTCCTGGAAGCCCATGTCCGCGAGGTGATCGCAGCAGGTTCCGCGGCCCCGGGCCACGTCCTGAACCTCGGCCACGGCGTGCCCCCGGAGACGGACCCCGCGGTCCTGACCCGGGTAGTGGAACTCATCCACTCGATCCCGGCAGGATAGCGAACATGAGCCGCGGGCACGCGCAGTCCGAGCAAACACGGTCCGAACACGCACTTCCCGGGCATTCAGCAGCCGGCCTCGCCGCCGTGGTGGTGGGCGGCGGCATTTCCGGCCTGCTCGCTGCCCGGGGACTGGCCAAGGCCGGATTCGGTGTCACCGTGCTCGAAGCGAGCGACGCGTGGGGCGGTTGCGTGGGAAGCCACACTGTTGGCGGCCTTGGGCTGGACAGCGGAGCCGAGTCATTCGCCATGCGCTCCACGGCCGTGGCCGATCTCGCCCGCGATCTTGGGCTCGGTGGCAACATCGTGGCGCCGCATCCTGGGGGTGCCTGGGTGCAGTTGCCGGATGGCCCGCAGGAACTGCCCAAGACCGGGGTGCTCGGAATTCCCGCGAATCCCTGGGACCCCGAGGTCCGCCGCTCCTTGGGCTTCGCAGGCTCCTTGCGGGCCTCGCTTGACCGCTACTTGCCCACATCGGTGGGCAGCTCTGCCGACGTCACCAGCGTCGCAACCTTGGTGCGGGCGCGGATGGGCAAGCGGGTGCTCGAACGGCTCGTCGCACCCGTCGTCGGCGGAGTGCACTCCGCCGATCCGGGACTGCTCGATGTCGACATGGTGGCCCCCGGCCTGCGCGCGGCATTGCGGAAGCACGGATCGTTGGCCGCGGCCGTGGCCAGCCAGCGCGCAGCCGGTTCAGGACAAACTGCTTCAAAGCAAAACGGGACCGGACCGGCGAAGGCCGGATCCGCCGTCGGCGGCTTGAAAGGCGGAATGAACACCTTGGTCTCCGCCCTCGTGGCGGAGCTGCGTTCGCAGGGCGTCGCCCTCGTTTCCGGCGCCCGCGTGGATGCGATCAGCCGCACTGAAAGCGGTTGGCAGGCCAGCGCTGCGGGCACAACGTACGACGCCGTGCGGCTGGTGGTGGCGCTCGACGGTCCGGCCGCCGTCGGGTTGCTGGAGGGGGCGCTTCCGGAGCTGTCCGCGCTGCGCCCCGCCGCGGGTCCCTTGGTGAGCCTTGTGACCTTGGTGGTGGACGTGCCTGAACTGGACCGTCGTCCCCGCGGCACCGGCATTCTCGTCGCCCCGCAGACCGCCGGGATCGAGGCGAAAGCGCTCACGCATGCCACGGCAAAATGGGATTGGCTGGCGGAAGAAGCCGGACCCGGTACGCACGTGCTGCGCCTGTCCTATGGGCGCGCCGAAGGGGCGGACGCCCCTGGATCGGCGTCCGCGCAATCCGTCGCCTCACTCAATGACGATGCTCTGCTCGACGCTGCGCTCCGCGACGCCTCGACCTTGCTGACCGTGCCGATTGTCCGCGAAGACGTGCTCGATTGGGACGTCGTCCGTTGGGCAGGGGCCTTGCCGTTCGCCGCCGTCGGTCACAAACAGCGCGTTGCCGAGGTGCGCCGCATCTGCTCCGGAGCCGACGGCTTGACCGTGGTGGGAGGCTGGCTCGCCGGAAACGGCCTGGCCGCCGTGGTTGCGGACACCTCCGCGCAAATCGACGCAGTTTTGTGAAATGCATCACTTCTACGTCTTGTAGAAGTGATGCATTTCGACTTAGCGGCATCGACGGGGCAGACTTGTACCATGAGCCACACTTCTGCCGAATCTGTCACTAAAACTGCCGAATCCGAAGAGCAGTTCTTTACGCTGTGGACCGTGTTCAAGCGGTCGGGCGATGTCCTGCGCAGCGCCGACGCTGTGCAGGATTTCGAGCAGCTGGCTGCCAAGCTCGCCGAGGACGGCGTGGTCCTCCGCGGAAGCTACGACGTCTCCGCCATGCGCTCCGACGCCGACATCATGGTGTGGCTCCACGGCGCCAAGCCTGAGGCCCTGCAGCAGGCCGTCCGCGACATCCGCCGCAGCACGCTCTTCGCAGGCACCGAGATCGTCTGGTCCGCCATGGGCGTCCACCGCGAAGCCGAATTCGCCAAGAACCACGTTCCGGCCTACGCCCGCGGCGTCGAGCCCAGCACCTGGCTCTGCGTCTACCCCTTCGTCCGCTCCTACGAGTGGTACATCCTGCCGGCCGAAGAGCGTGGAAAGATGCTGCGCGATCACGGCATGCTGGGCCGCGACTTCCCCCAGGTCATCTCCAACACCGTGTCCTCCTTCGCCTTGGGCGACTGGGAGTGGATCCTCGGCCTGGAAGCACCCGAACTCGTTGACCTGGTGGACCTCATGCGCCACCTGCGGGCCACCGACGCCCGCAACCACGTCCGCGAGGAAATCCCGTTCTACACCGGCCGCCGCATCACCGCCGCGGAGATCGCCGAGGTCCTCGCGTGAGCGGCCGCCACTCCGCGGGCCCGGCCAGCCTCACCGAGGTCAATGACGTCACCGAGGCCGGACGCATGGCTCCCAAAGAGTACGACGCCGTCCTCCTCGCCTCCTTCGGCGGGCCGGAAGGCCAGGACGACGTCATTCCCTTCCTTCGCAATGTGACCCGTGGCCGCGGCATCCCGGATGAGCGCCTCGAAGAGGTGTCCCACCACTACCGCGCTTTTGGTGGCATCAGCCCCATCAACCAGCAAAACAGGAACCTCAAGGCCGCCCTCGAAGCGGAGTTGGCATCGCGCGGCATCAGCCTGCCCGTGCTGTGGGGCAACCGCAACTGGGACCCCTACATCCCGCAAACGCTCCAGGAAGCCTACGACGCCGGCCACCGCAAGCTGCTGATGGTCACCACGAGCGCCTACTCCTGTTACTCCAGCTGCCGCCAGTACCGCGAGGACATCGGCATCGCGCTGACCGAGACCGGCCTCGACGGCAAACTCGAAGTGGACAAGGTACGCCAGTACTTCGACCACCCAGGTTTCGTCGAGCCCTTCGTGGAAGGAACGGCTGCAGGACTTGCTGAGGTCCAGGAGAAACTGGCAGCGGACGGCCTCCAGGGCGCGCCGGTGCACATCCTGTTCGCGACGCACTCCATTCCGACCCGTGACGCCGAGGCCGCCGGACGTTCGGACGGCGAGCCCCGCGACTTCGAGCAGGACTCGGCCTACGTGGCACAGCACCTGGCTGCCGGCGCCGAAGTTGTCCGGCGGGTTGAATCCGAATCCGGGCTCACCGCGCCGTGGTCCTTGGTGTACCAGTCCCGCTCGGGCGCCCCGCACGTTCCGTGGCTTGAGCCGGACATCAACGATGCCATCGAGGAACTGGCCGGCCAAGGGATCAAGGGCGTCGTGATCGTACCCCTTGGCTTCGTCTCCGACCACATGGAAGTGGCCTGGGACCTCGACACCGAGGCCCTGGAAACGTGCAAGAACCTCGGGCTCGCCGCAACACGGGTTCCCACGCCTGGAACCCACCGCAAGTTCGTTTCCGGCCTGGTGGACCTCATTTGCGAGCGGACGGTGGCCAACAACATCGCCGATCGCCCCGCCATGACCGGGCTGGGCCCGTGGTACGACATCTGCCGTCCGGGCTGCTGCGCCAACTTCCGCGGAGAGAAGCCCACGATTGCGGGTGCGGACACCACAGTCGGCACCGGACACGATGCCTACCCCGCAGGAGAAAGCGCGAAATGACCGTTCGGATCGGTACCCGCGCGAGCAAACTCGCGCTCACCCAGAGCCAGCAGGCCGCGGACCAGCTGGCCGCCGTCGGTGGCTTTCCCGTTGAACTGGTGCGCATCAAGACCGAAGGCGATCTCCGGACGGGTTCCCTGTCCCAGATGGGCGGCACCGGAGTGTTCGTCGCCGCGCTTCGCGACGCGCTGTTCGAGAACGCGTGCGACGTTGCTGTTCACTCCTTGAAGGATCTCCCCACGGGTGCGGCACTCGGACTCACCATCGCCGCAACGCCCAAGCGCGTCGACGTCAGGGACGCCTTGTGCGCCCGTGACGGGCTCAAACTGGTGGATCTTCCAGCAGGCGCAAGGGTCGGCACCGGATCGCCGCGCCGCGCTGCCCAGTTGCGCGCCGCCCGCCCGGATCTCGACGTCGTGGACATCCGCGGCAACGTGGACACCCGGCTGGGCCGTGTTCCGGGGCTCGCCGGGAATGCAGACGACGCACCCGGCGACCTCGACGCCGTCGTCCTCGCCGCCGCGGGACTGGAACGGATCAGCAGGCTCGACGTCGTGACAGAGTTCTTTGAGACCGACATCATGCTTCCTGCCCCCGGACAGGGTTCACTCGCGATCGAGTGCCGCACGGCCGACGCACCCGGGCAGTCCGGCTCCGGTGAAGGTTCCCAGGGGGCACTCGCCCAGGCCCTGGCCGCGCTCAACGACGAAGACACCCGGCTTGCCGTCACTGCGGAGCGGGCCGTCCTGGCCCGCCTCGAAGCCGGCTGTGCTGCGCCCGTGGGCGCCTACGCTTACCGCAAGGGCAGCATGCTCTACCTGGAAGCGGTCGTCTGCGCTGTGGACGGGAGTAAGTCGGTGCGTGAGAAAAAAGCCACGGACGGGCTCACTGAGGTGGGCGCCACGTTGCTGGGAATCGAAGTCGCCGAGCTCCTGCTTGCCGCGGGTGCCGCGGACATCACAGATCTTGCAGCTTCCCGATAACCGGAGCCAACAGGAGACCATGGGACGGCACAGCGCGGTGAAGTCGGGAGAGGCCCGGGTCCTTGAAGGCGCCCGGATTCTTGTGACGCGCAGCCCGGATCGTGCCGCCCCGCTGGTCAGCGCCCTGCGCGAAGCCGGCGCGGAGCCGCTCCTGTTGCCGTTGATCGACTTCGAGCGTGCCCGCGACCAGCATTCCCTTGAGGTCGCCTTGGACGCGCTCCGTGCGGGAGCGTACAGCTGGCTGGTGGTCAGCAGCATCACCACTGTGCGTGCCCTGAAGGAAAAGGCAGCAGAGCGGCGCTTGGAGCTGAAGGAGCTGATTCCGGAGTCCGTCCGGATCGCGACGATCGGTCCGTCGAGCAGGCGGGTCCTCGAGGCGGAAGGCATTCCGGTGGACCTCGCGCCGGAGGACGTCCAGTCGGCCGCAGGACTCGTCTCCGCCTGGCCGACAGGCCCGGCCAACGTTCTGTTGCCCCAAGCGGACATTGCCGCCGCGATGTTGTTGGACGGTATCGAAGCCAAGGGGGCCTCGGTCCAGGCAGTGACGGCCTACCACACCGTGGACTACCCTGCGGCCCCCGAACGCCGGCTGACTGCCGCCTTGGCAGCAGCGAACAGCTGGCACGCGGGCGGGGCCGGGGCGCCGGAGCTCACCCCGGAAGCCGCGAAGGCCGAGCTTTCCGGCGGACGGCTCCACGCCGTCGTCGCCGCTTCACCCAGCGCTGCCCGCCGCATCCACGCCTCATTGGCGCCGCTGCGGGATTGCCGCTTCATTGCGATCGGGCGCTCGACGGCGGCAGAGGCGGCCGCCCTCGGCATCCCGGTCGCGGCAACCGCCAAGGAACCCACACCCGCCGGCATCGTGGCCGCCCTACGCACCGTATTCGACACCGAAGGGAACGAAAGTTGAGCTTTCCAAACCACCGGCCCCGCCGGCTCCGCACCACCCCCGCCATGCGCCGGATGACTGCCGAACACCGGCTGGCTCCCGCCGACCTCATCCTGCCCGCCTTCATTCGCGAAGGACTCAGCGAACCGGCTCCGATCAGTTCCATGCCCGGCGTCGTGCAGCACACCACGGACTCGCTCAAACGTGCCGCTGCCGAAGCCGTGGAATTGGGTGTCAGCGGAATCATGCTGTTCGGTGTTCCGGCAGTCCGCGATGCCCGCGGCACAGCTTCCCTGGATCCCGACGGCGTGCTGAACAAGGCCATCCGCGACGTCCGCGCAGAAGTCGGCGATGACCTGGTGGTCATGGGCGATGTATGCCTCGACGAATTCACCGATCACGGCCACTGCGGTGTCCTGGACGCCAACGGCTACGTGGACAACGACGCCACCCTCGAAATCTACGCCCAAATGGCAGTAGCGCAGGCCGACGCCGGTGCCCACGTCCTAGGGCCGTCCGGGATGATGGATGGCCAGATCGCCGTGATTCGCCAGGCCCTCGAAGAGGCCGGACATCAGAACACCGCGCTCCTGGCCTACGCGGCGAAGTACGCCTCCGCTTTCTACGGCCCCTTCCGCGAAGCCGTGGACTCGCAGCTCAAGGGTGACCGCCGGACCTACCAGATGGATGCCGCCAACCGCCGGGAAGCCATCATCGAGGTGGAACTCGACCTCGAAGAAGGCGCTGACATGGTGATGGTCAAGCCGGCCATGAGCTACCTGGACATCCTCGCCGACGTCGCAGCCATGAGCCCGGTACCCGTGGCGGCCTACCAAATCTCCGGTGAATACGCCATGATCGAAGCGGCCGCCGCGAACGGCTGGATCGATCGCCGCGGCGCCATCACAGAATCCGTGCTCGGCATCAAGCGGGCCGGCGCCGACATGGTGCTGACGTACTGGGCCTCCGAACTTGCCGGCTGGCTTAAGGAGTCCTGATGACCGATACCGCTTCCACTCCCACGGCCCCTGTCGGAGCCGCGGAGATCCTCCTCGGGCTGAATACTTTCGGTGACGCCGGGGTGGACGCCGACGGCAACCCGAAACAGCATGCCCAGGTCTTGCGGGAGCTGCTGGCGGAAGCGGAGCTGGCGGACGCCGTCGGGCTTCACGCCTTTGGGGTGGGGGAGCACCACCGGCGCGACTTCGCCGTCTCGGCGCCCGAAGTTTTCCTCGCGGCCGCGGCAGCCCGGACATCGCAGATCAAGCTCGGTTCGGCCGTCACCGTGCTCAGCTCCGACGACCCCATCAGGGTCTTCCAGCGCTTCTCCACCGTTGACGCGCTCTCCAATGGTCGTGCGGAGGTGATGCTGGGCCGCGGCTCGTTCGTGGAATCGTTCCCGCTGTTCGGCCTGGATCTGGCCGACTACGAAGTCCTGTTCGAGGAGAAGCTGGAACTCTTCGACAAGGTCCGGGCGCAGAAGCCGGTGCATTGGGAAGGCCGCACCCGGCCGAACGTGAACGGAATGAGCGTCTTTCCGCCGCTGGAACACCACTTGCTGCCAACGTGGATCGGTGTGGGCGGTACTCCAGAATCAGTGTTGCGCTGCGCGCAATACGGCTACCCCATCATTTTCGCCATCATCGGCGGGGAACCGCGCCGCTTTGCCCCGCTCGTGGAGCTCTACCGCGAGGCAATGGAAAAATACGGGCACCCCATGCAGCAAATTGCCACGCACTCGCCTGGCTACGTTGCCCCAACCGACGAGCAAGCCCGGGAGGAACTCTTCCCGCATTGGCTGGCCCAGCGAAACCGCATCGGCGCGGAACGCGGCTGGGGACCGGCAAGCCGGGGCGAGTTCGACGCCATGTGCGGACCCGAAGGAGCCCTGTATGTCGGTTCCCCGGAAACGGTCGCCCGGAAGATCGTCCTGCTGAAGCGGAACCTCGGCGTTGACCGTTTCGACCTCAAATACAGCAACGGAACCCTGCCCCACGAATCCATGATGCGTTGCATCGAACTCTTCGGCACTGTGGTGGCCCCACTGGTGGCCGAGCAGCTTGCCGACGCCTGAGCCCACTTTTCCGGTGCCTGAACCGTCCCGAATCCCTGAAAGAATGGACACCATGACTTCAAACACCCCTGTCTCCGACCAGCTGTTCGACCGCGCCCGATCCCTGATGCCCGGCGGCGTCAATTCTCCGGTGCGCGCCTTCGGCTCCGTCGGCGGCACCCCGAAGTTCATGGTTTCGGCGAAGGGTCCCTACCTCACCGACGCAGATGGCCGCGAATACGTCGATCTCGTCTGCTCATGGGGTCCGGCGCTCCTGGGTCACGCACATCCGGCAGTCCTCGACGCCGTCCATGCCGCCGTCGACCGCGGTTTGTCCTTTGGTGCCTCGACACCCGATGAGGCAAACCTCGCCGCGATCGTCAAGGAACGCGTCTCCGCCGTCGAACGCATCCGCATGGTGTCCACGGGCACCGAGGCCACCATGACCGCCGTTCGCTTGGCCCGTGGGTTCACTGGCCGCAACCTGATCGTCAAGTTCGCCGGCTGCTACCACGGTCACCTCGATGGGCTGCTCGCCGCGGCTGGCTCGGGCCTTGCGACCATGGCTCTGCCCGGTTCAGCCGGTGTCACCGAAGCTGCCGCCGCTGAAACCTTCGTCCTGCCGTACAACGACCTCGGTGCGGTGGAAGCCGCTTTTGCTGCGCACGGCAACAACATCGCTGCCGTCATCACCGAAGCCGCTCCCGCCAACATGGGCGTGGTCACGCCGAACGACGGCTTCAACGCAGGCCTGTCCCGCATCACCCGCGAACACGGCGCGCTGTTGATCCTGGACGAAGTGCTCACCGGCTTCCGCACCGGCTACGCGGGCTACTGGGGCCTCACAGGCCGCCAGGAAGGCTGGACGCCGGACCTGCTGACCTTCGGCAAAGTCATCGGCGGCGGGATGCCGACGGCGGCGCTCGGCGGACGTGCCGACGTCATGGATTACCTTGCGCCCCTTGGCCCGGTGTACCAGGCAGGAACCTTGTCCGGGAACCCTGTGGCAATGGCCGCCGGCGTCGCCACCCTGACGCTCGCGACGCCGGAGGTCTACAGCTTCGTGGATGCCCGCTCGCTGGAACTCTCGGCGGCACTCTCATTGGCGCTGGACACCGCAGGCGTGGACCACTCGATCCAGCGCGCAGGGAACCTTTTCTCGGTGGCCTTCGGTACGTCGGCCAACGGAGTCCACAACTACGCCGACGCCCAGGCCCAGGACGTCTTCCGCTACGCACCGTTCTTCCACTCCATGCTGGACTCCGGTGTCTACCTGCCGCCGTCGGTCTTCGAGGCGTGGTTCCTTTCCGCTGCCCACGACGATGCCGCGATGAACCGGATTTTCGACGCCCTTCCCGCTGCGGCCAAGGCGGCCGCGGAGGCCGCAGCCTGACCTACGGCGCTTTTCCGATGCTTTGCAGCCTGTTCCTTGCGCCCACTGCCGGCCGGGGAGCAGGCTGTGGGCAACGATCGAATCGACAAGGCGATGATTCATCTGCTCAAGCCGTCCAGAATTCCACTGTTCATCTTTTTCGCCCTGATGGCCGGGGCATTCGCCGGAATTGCGCATGCCGATACCGCTGACGGCGGTTTGGTGGCGGCCGGGGACCCGCCCGCCACGCCAACTGCCCCACAGGCCGTCCCGACGCCTGGTTTTTCCAGCTCGCCGCCCGCGGGATCGCCGCCTGCTTCTGCTACTCCCGCCGGGCCCACTGGCTTGCCGCCGCCTCCACACCCGACGCCGGAACAGCGGCTCGCGGGCCTGACCCTGGAACAAAGGGTAGGGCAGTTGTTCATGGTGGCGGCCAAGGCCGACGGAAGCGATTCGAGCGCGGTGGCCGACCTCCTGAACAACCACGTGGGCAATATCTATCTGGCCGGACGAAGCCAGGCAGGGGTCGCGGCGACGGCATCAGTTGTGGCAAAGCTGAGGGCGGGCATTTCGCCGGCCTCAAGCCGTGGCTTGCCGCTGTCCGTCGCGACGGACCAGGAAGGCGGCTCTGTTCAAGTCCTCCGGGGACCCGGGTTCCTGCCTATTCCCGCAGCCTTGGACCAAGGGAATTCGAGCCCGGAACAACTTCGCGCCGACGCCCGGAACTGGGGGTCCCAACTTTTGCAGGCCGGAGTGAATGTTGATTTGGCACCCGTACTGGATACGGTGCCCAGCCCCGAATTTGCACCCTCGAATAAGCCCATTGGGGCGTTCAAGCGCGAATACGGCTTCAATCCGGCGGCGGTGTCCGAGCATGGGAACGCGATGGCGGACGGATTGCGGGACGCAGGGGTGGCGCCGGTGGTCAAGCATTTTCCGGGAATGGGGCGCGTCAGCCTGAACACCGACGTCAGCGCGAACGTCCACGACACCGAAACCACCCGGACGGATCCCTACCTGATGCCGTTCAAGGCAGCGATCGACCGGGGACTCCGGTGGGTCATGATTTCGAACGCCTACTACGACAAGATCGATCCCGACCATGTGGCGCCGTTTTCATCGGTGATCATGCGCACCATGTTGCGGACGGACGCAGCGTTCACCGGCGTCATCGTGTCCGATGATCTGTGCAATGCCGTGCAGCTGTCTCCCTGGAGCATGGGGGACAGGGCAACGAATTTCATCGGGGCGGGCGGCACCATGGTTCTGTGCGCGGACACTGCTTCAGTTCCGGCGATGTATGCCCAGGTGCTGCAACGGGCGCAGACCGATCCTGGATTCCGCGACTCAGTGGATGCCGCGGCCTTGACTGTCCTTCAGGTGAAGGCCGGGAAGTAGCTCCGGCCACGAAAAATCCCCGGCTACCGGACGGCTCACCACGAGGGGTGTTTCGTCTGAAAGCCGGGGGTTCCCCGTTGCTAAGGCCTAGAGCACGTCCGAAAGGAAGCCCTTCAGGCGCTCGGTCCGCGGCTCGGTGAAGAGTTGTTCCGGCGAACCGGTCTCTACGACGACGCCTGCGTCCATGAACGTCACGGTGTCGGAGACGTTCCTTGAGAAGCCCATCTCATGGGTTACCACCACCATGGTCATGCCGCCCTTGGCCAAATCGGTCATGAGCGCGAGCACGCCCTTGACCAGTTCAGGGTCCAGGGCCGATGTTGCCTCGTCGAAGAACATCACCTCGGGCTTCATGGCAAGCGCGCGGGCAATGGCCACTCGCTGCTGTTGCCCGCCGGAGAGGTTGGCTGGCCGGACGTCGGCTTTGTGCTTGAGCCCTACGAGGTCCAGTTGGGCCAGGGCGTCTTCCCGCGCCTGCTCCTTGGACATGCCACGGAGCTTCCGCAAGGCCAAGGACACGTTCTCCGCCACTGTCTTGTGCGGGAACAAGTTGAACTGCTGGAAGACCATGCCGATCCGCCGGCGCAGTTCATCCGGGTTGTCCTTGAGTACCGAACGGCCATCGAGCAGAATGTCGCCCTGCTCGGGTTCGATGAGCCGGTTCATAACGCGCAGGAGCGTGGATTTCCCTGAGCCGGAAGGGCCGATCACGGAAGCCGTGGTGCCCTTCTCGACGTGCAGGTCGATGCCGCGCAGGACATGGTTCGACCCGAAGGACAAGTGGATGTTCTTGGCCGTCAGTGTTCCTGAAGCGAATTCGCTCATGCCTGGGCTCCCTTCCCGACGACGGCGGCTGCCTCGTCCGGTTCCTTCTTTTCCGGCCGGCCTGTCCTGAGACGGCGGTCAATCCAGTTCACGAAGTGCGTCAATGGAATGGTCAGCGCCAGGTAGAAGATTGCTGCCGCTACATAGGGCGACAGATTTCCGCTCGTGGAGGCCGCATCCTTGCCAATCTGGAAGATCTCGCGCTCTGAGGCGAGCAAGCCAAGGAGGAAGACCAACGACGACTCCTTGATCAACGCAATGAATTGGTTGACCAGCGCCGGCAGGACCCGCCGGACGCCCTGGGGAACCACCACAAGCCGCATGGCAGGGCCGTAGCCGAACCCCAGGGCGCGTGTTGCCTCGAGCTGCCCCTTGTCAACACTCTGGATACCGGAACGGAAGATCTCGCCGATGTACGCCGCCGACATCAGGGACAGCGCCGCGACGGCCAACGGATACGGGCTCGTGGAGCCGCTCAGCTGACGGATGATGGGGCCGAAGCCGAGGCCGATCACGAGGATGGTGAGGACGGGCGGCAGCCCACGAAGGACGTCGGTGTATATGCGGGCTATCCACCGGGCCACGGGGTTCCGGGAGATCCCCATCAAGGCGAGCGCCATGCCGAGCACAGTTCCGATCACGCCCGAGGTGACGGCCAAGACAATGGTATTCGGCAAGCCGACGGCGAACATCTTGGGGATGACTTCGCCTATCGCCTTCCAATCGAGGAAGGTCTCACCGAGTTGCTTGAGGATTTCCTGGAGATCCATGGAACGCCTGGGTTACTTGGCCGGGATCTGGACGGCCTTGCTGCCCGGCTTCCAGCCCTGAGGGGTCTGCTCAGCCTGGGTCGGGCGGTCCTTGTACCACTCGGCCGTCAGCTTGGTCCAGGTACCGTCTGCGATCACGGCGTCAAGGCCGGAGTTGAGGGCGTCGATCAGGGGCTGGTTGTCCTTGTTCACGGCCCAGGCAGTGAAGTTCTGGGTGTTGACGACCTTTTCGGCGATCTTCGTGTTGTCGCCGTCCTTGACCTGGCCGGTTGCCTGCTGCGACGGGGCGACCCAAGCGTCAACCTGGCCGCTCTTTACGTTGGCGTAAACCGTGTTGTAGTCCGGGAAACGGACGGGCTCAAGCTTGAGCGTGTTGGTGACGTAGTCGTCCTGGACGGTGCCCTGGACGACGCCGATGCGCACGTCGGACTTGAGGTCCGCGAAGCCCTTGACCTTGGAGTCGGTCTTGGTCACGACGGCCATGTAGCCGAAGTCGTAACCATTGGTGAAGCCGACGGTCTCGCGGCGCTTGTCCGTGGTGGAGATCGAGGAGGATCCGACGTCGAACTGCTTGTTCTTGACCTGGGAGAGCAGCGCCGAGAAGTCAGTGGAGGCGAACTCGACCTTGAGGCCCAGCTTGGCGCCGACGGCGCGCAGGAGTTCGTTGTCATAGCCGGTGAACTTGCCTGAGGGATCGATGAAGATGTTCGGCGGGGCGTCCGAGAGCGTGCCGACGCGCAGGGTGCCGTCGGTGATCAGGCCCAGCTTGGACTTGTCGATCTTGTCCACCGGAGTGACGTCCTTGGTGGTGTACTTGTCCAGCGTCTTCTGGTCGCTGCCTTGGAGGGCGTCGGTCGGCGAGGCGCTGCTGGTGCTGCCCGCTCCGCCACCGCAGGCGGCCAGGGAGACGGCGAGAACTGCAGCCACAGGGACAGCAGAGAACCACTTCAGGGCTTTGATTTTCATCAAGCAAATCACTTTCATCGGGGAACACGCGTTCGTATCGAGACGGGCGGGGAACGCAGCCAAAGCAGGTTTGGGCCGCAATATCAGAACTCGACCCGCCAAACTTAATTATGTCATCCACTCATTCAGCCATAAATTGACGACGATAAGGCGTGCTATTCCCGGAAACTCCGAATTAAATTCAGCGAAGTATGGAAAGTGCCCTTGAGGTGCCGCGTCACTCGGGTATCGAGGGGAATTCGTGAATGACGTCCAGCTGGCTTTCAGGCAGCAATAGCGATGTGACGTGCGTCCCATCATGCGGACGCCGGAAAAGCGTCCGGTACGTGGACGGGCGTTTTGAAAGTCCGGAAGCCTTAGAAGTCTCCGCGGCTGGCATCTTCCGGGGGAAGAACCGGCCAATTGCCTTCGATGACTGCCGTTGGTTTGGTCTTGCGCAGGTAGCTCTGGAAATCGGCGGCCTGTGCGGCTGCCCAATCAACCTGGAGGTGATGCAGCTTGGAAGCGGGCATTTGCAGCTTCGGGAACTTGCCGGCCATGGCATCAAGGACGCGCAAGGTGGCGAGGGCGTCCGCAGCGGAGGTATGGGCGTTATCGAGGTTCACCCCGTATTCCTCGCACAAAGCGGTCAGGGTCCGCTTGCCCTTGCGGTACCGGTCGACCTGCTTGTTCATGACGTAGGGGTCAAGCACGGGGAAACGGCTCAGTTGCGGCACGCCGTAGCGGGCGGATTCGGCGGCCAAGACCGTGAAGTCATAGCTCGCGTTGAACGCAATGACCGGCACGCCGTCGTCGAACAGTTCCTGGAGTGCGGCGGCAACTTCGCGCGTCACTTCTGCTGCCGGTCGGCCCTCGGCCCTCGCCTTTTCCGTGGTGATGCCGTGGATCTCGCTGGCCTCCAAGGGAATCTCGATACCAGGATCCGCCAACCATTCGAGTTCCTTGATGACGCCGCCGTCGTCGTCCACTACGGTGATCGAAGCGGTGACGATCCTCGCGGAACGGGAGTTCCGTCCCGTGGTCTCAAGGTCGAACGCGGCGCGGGGGAGGGTATTCCAGGAGCTCATGCTTCAACGCTACCGGCGCCCTCCGACAAGAACCGGAGCGACACTCCTTCTGCGCCGATCCGGCGGCCCATGCCGATAGGCTGGGGGCATGCGGATGGAGTTTGTGACGGCGGTGCTGGCCGTCGTGGATCTCATGCCGCCCGGCGTTGCCGTGTCCTATGGGGATGTTGCCGAGCTTCTGGGCTCGGGCGGTCCCCGGCAGATCGGATCGGTCATGAGCCACCACGGAAGCACCGTGGCTTGGTGGCGCGTACTGCGTGCCAGTGGCGAGGCGCCCCCAGGCCTTGAGTCGGAAGCGCTGCACCACTACTTGGACGAGGGAACGCCGCTGCACGGCGCCTACGCGGAGTATCTGCGGATCGGCGAAGGCCGCTGGCGCGTTGACCTGACCCTCGCCCGGTGGGCCCCGACGGACCGTGACTTCGACAGTATCGATGCGATCTCTGAGCAACTCGAGCGTCAGCTCCATAAATTGTCGGTACCCGATGATGAAATGACCGTGTGAGTCCAACACCGACACCTCAAGCAACAACGCAGGAAGCAACGCCGGCGCCACGGCAGGCACAATCGCGACAAGCACCATCGCGGCAAGCGCCTGCCCGCTTGCGCCTGCTTCCGCCGCGCGAGGTCCACTACGCAGCGCCGGAGTTGTCCGCCGACCAGGCCGCCGTCGTCGGGCTCCCGCACGGATCCGGGCCGGTCCTGATACCAGGGGCGCCCGGCACCGGGAAGTCCACTGTGCTGGTGGAAACCGCCGTCCGGCGGGTTCAGCGTGACGGCGTGGATCCGGAACGGATCCTGATTCTCGCACCCGGCCGGCATGCGGCGTCGGCGTTGCGGGACACCTTTACGGGGCGCTTGGACCGCAGCTTGAGTACGACGCCGGCGCGCACTTGGGCGTCATACGCTTTCGACCTGATCCGGCGAGCCAAAGCCGAGGGCGTGCTGTCGCTGCAGCGGCCGCCCAAGTTGCTCTCGGGGCCGGAACAGGACCTCATCATCAAGGAACTGCTGGAGGGGCACGCCCGGCCGGGTTTTGAACTTCCTTGGCCGCAGGACTTGTCCGCCGCGCTGCCCACGCGTGGCTTCCGGCAGGAGATCCGGCAGCTCTTCGACCGGATCATCGAATCCGGCCGCACGGCGGACGATCTTACGTCGCTCGCCTACGAATGCGGCAGGCCGGACTGGATAGCCGCCGCAGACCTCTATTCGGAGTACCGCGACGTCCTGGACCTGCGCATGCCGGAAGCCTTCGACCCGGCCGGAATCATCACCGCCGCGCGCCAGATCTTCCAGGACTCGCCCGGATTCCTGGCGGCTGAGCGCGAGCGGCTGCAGTTGATACTCGTGGACGACGTCCAAGAGGCAAATCCCGCAGTGTTTGAACTGCTCGCGGACATCGCCGAAGGAAAGGACGTTTTGGTGGCGTCCTCCCCGGACACCGTGGTCCAGGGATTCCGCGGTGCCCGTCCGGACCTCGTCGCCGAACTCCCGCGGCTTCTCGGCGGCCTTGAAGGTGTCGTTCGGGAGCTTCCTCTATGGCACACCCACCGGCACCTGCCCGGTGTCGCAAAAGCGTGGACGGGCGTGGCTGCGCGTATTTCGCAGCGCGCGGGAGGGCAGCTGGCCCGGCGCCTGGACCCACTTCCCGCATCGGCGGAGGTGGCACGTTCCGGAGCCAATCAAGCCGCGGGCCGGGTCGAAGCACATGTCCTGCCCTCCACAGTCCATGAATTGCGCTACGTGGCACAACGCATCCTCGAAGCCCAGCTGCGCGGGAACTACGAGTTCGGCGACATCGCAGTGATCGTGCGCAACGGCGGGCAATTGGCGCAACTGCAGCGGTACCTGAGCGGTCAGGGAATCCCCGTCCGTGTCCCCGTTGCGGATTCCGCTGTCCGCGACGAAGTGGCTGTCCGTCCCCTGCTCGAGGTGTACGGGGTGGTTTTGGACGCCGCCAATCTGACGCCTGAGTCTGCCGTCTCGCTTCTCACGTCGAGGATCGGCGGAGCTACCGCTATCGAGTTGCGCCGCCTGCGCCAATCCTTGCGCCGGGAGGAGCTCTTGGGCGGTGGTGGACGGTCCAGCGATGCGTTGCTGGTCGAAGCGTTGCTGGAGCCGGGGGCGCTGGGGTCTTTGGGCATCGAGGGTAGTTCGGCCCGGCGTTTGGCCCGCATGATCGCGGCAGGACGTTCGGCAGCCGCCGAACCCGGAGCCAACGCGGAGACGGTTTTGTGGGCGTTGTGGCAAGCCACGGGGCTGGCTTCACGCTGGACGGAAATGGCGCTCGACGGCGGCGCTGCCGGCGCCCGCGCGGACCGGGACCTCGACGCCATGATGGCCTTGTTCCACACCGCCGAGCGCTATGTCGACCAGCTTCCCGGCTCCGGTCCCGAACAGTTCCTGGAATATCTCCTCAGCCAGGAACTCCCCATGGACACCCTTGCCGCCAGGGCCCAGTTGGAGGAAGCGGTGGAGCTCATGACGCCGGCCAGCGCGGCCGGGCGGGAGTGGGCCGTGGTCATCGTGGCGGGGCTGCAGGAGGGAGTCTGGCCCAATACGAGGCTGCGGGGTGAGCTCCTCGGCAGTACTTTGTTTGCCGATGCCGTGGAGCATGGAGTTGAACACGCCTTGCAGCGCGGGCCCCTCAGCAGGCTGAGGGATATCCGCTACGACGAACTGCGGAGCTTCTCCACAGCGGTTTCGCGTGCCCGGGAAGTCCTCATCTGCACCGCGGTTTCTTCGGAAGACGAGCAGCAGTCTGCCTTTCTCGACTATGTGGCGCCTTTGGAGCCGGGGCAGTACCAACGTGAGTACACGCCGGTTGGCCGGCCCATGACCCTGCGCGCCTTGGTGGCCGAGTTGAGGCAGCGGGTTCAGCCGGACGACGCCGCGCTTGCCCGACCGGGCGTGGCCGAGGACGCCGCCGAAGCCGCGCGCGTGCTGGCACACCTCGCCACCGCGTCGCCTGCAGTGCCGGGGGCGCATCCGGATTCCTGGTGGGGATTGGCACCGCTCAGCAGCGACGCGCCGGTAGTGCCGGCGGAAGGCACCGTGTACGTTTCTCCTTCGAAGGTCGAAACTGTGCACAAATCGCCTTTGGACTGGTTTGTCCAAGCGGCAGGTGGCGAAGCCGCTACCGACTTTGCCCGTAGCCTGGGCACCTTGGTCCATGCGATTGCCCAGGAACTGCCCGAAGCTTCCGGCGCCGAGTATGTCGCGGAGCTCGTGCGTCGCTGGCCCACCCTGGGCATGAAGGACAACTGGGAAGGCAGGCTGGACTTCCAACGGGCAGAGCAGATGGTCCGGAAACTCGCCCAATACGTCCTTGTCATGCGGAGCGAGGGCCGCAGCCTGGCGGCGGTCGAAGCGGACTTCGAGGTTCCGCTGCCGGAAGTGCGCCTGGGCCACGGTGCCGAGGATCCCGATGCTGGCCGGAACGCTGTGCTTCGGGGACAAGTGGATCGTTTGGAAATAGATGCGGAGGGCAGGCTGGTGATTGTCGACCTCAAGACCGGCAAACGCCAGCCTGGCAAAGCCGAACTCGCCACGCACCCCCAGCTCGGTGCGTATCAGGCGGCCGTGTTGCACGGGGCGTTCCAGGACCTCCCTGTTCCGGGGCTTCCGGGCGGTGCCGTCCTGGCACAGTTGGGAACCAAGACGAAGACGCCCGTGGTCCAAGCGCAAGAGCCCCTGGACCCGGGAGATAACTGGGCGCAGGACCTCGTCAGTGAGGCCGCCGTGCTCATGGCCGGAGCAAGCTTCGAAGCACGCCACGATCCCTCAAAAGGCAGCCACGGAGGCCACGGCTGCCGACTGCCCGATATTTGCCCATTGTGCGCCAGGGGAAAGCAGGTCACCGAATGACCGTCCAGACACTCGCCGGAATCGAAGCCGGAGAGGCTTCCGAAGAAGCCGCCGTACTGCCGGAACCTCGATTCTCGCCCGGCGAATTGGCCGATATCCTCGGCGAGCGGAACCGTCCCACGGAAGAGCAATCCGCCATTATTGCGTCACCGTTGACCCCCCGGCTGGTCATCGCCGGCGCTGGATCCGGCAAGACCGCTACCATGGCGGACCGTGTCGTGTGGCTCGTCGCGAACGGGTGGGTTCGCCCCGAAGAGGTCCTTGGCGTCACCTTCACCCGTAAAGCCGCAGGGGAGCTGGCCAGCCGCATCCGCGCGAAATTGGCCACCCTGCAGCGCATCGCATCCTCGGACAACGGGGAGTACGGCTTCCCGGAGGGGGTTGCAGGCTCCGACGAGCTTGAACCCAAAGTGTCTACCTACCACTCCTACGCCAGCGGTATCGTGTCCGACTACGGCCTGCGCTTGGGTATCGAGCGCGATGTGGTCCTGCTTGGCGGCGCCCAGGCGTGGCAGCTTGCGAGCGAAGTGGTCGAAGCGTACGACGGCGACTATGAGCACTTCACCGCTGCCAAGTCCACGTTGGTCAATGCCGTGATGCAGTTGGCCGGCGAGTGCGCCGAACACTTGCGCGAACCCGCCGAAGTTCAGGGCTGGTTAATGGACCGGGTGTCCGAATTCGCCCAATTGCCCTATATGTCCGCCGCGAAAAAGAACCCAACCCAAGCTGCCGGCGATCTAGGCGCCATGTTGCGGACCAGGGCCAGCGTCGCGGACATGGTGGGGCGTTACCAAAAGGCCAAGAGGAACCGCGGCGTCCTCGATTTCGGAGACCTCGTTGCGCTCGCTGCGAAGATTGCCCAGGACATACCCCTGGCGGCCGCCACCGAGCGGGCCCGCTACAAGGTTGTGTTGTTGGATGAATTCCAGGACACCTCACACGCGCAACTTGTCTTGTTCTCCCGCCTGTTCGGGGGAGGGCATGCCGTGACGGCGGTAGGGGATCCCAACCAATCCATCTATGGCTTCAGGGGTGCTTCGGCCGGCCAGCTGTTCCACTTTGTCCAGGAATTTCCCGTCCGGGTGGAAGACGGCTTGGGACCGGCATCCCTTGCCACGGCACCCACCTCGTATCTGACCACTGCCTGGCGGAACGGGCGCAACATCCTGGCCGCCGCCAACGTCATTGCCGCGCCTCTTAACAAGGCGGCCGCGAGTGAGGGAGCCCCCGGCTCGAGGGCCGAAGAGAGTACTGTGGCGGTACCTCCACTGCAGCCGAGCCCGGCAGCGGCGGACGGCAGCGTTGTTCTCGGACGATTTGCCACCGACGAAGACGAAGCCGCAGCGATTGCCCGGGACGTCCGCCGCTACCGCCGCACAGTCTTTGAAACCGCGGCAGACGGTACGCCGGTTTCCCCCACCATGGCAGTGCTTTGCCGCCGTCGGGCACAGATGGAGTGCTTGCGGCGTGAATTCGAGGTCCAGGGTATCCCGTACGAAATAGTCGGCCTCGGAGGGCTCCTCGACACCCCTGAAGTAGTCGATCTCGTGGCTGCGCTCCGGGTCCTCGCAGATCCCGGCCGTTCCGATGCCCTGATGCGTTTGCTGGCAGGCGCCCGGTGGCGGATCGGAACTGCTGATCTGATGGCCTTCCGCGACTGGTCCCAGTTCCTTGCCAGGCGGCGATCACACGGCGGCTCGGGAGACGGCGGCACTGCAGACGATGCCTCCAACGCGGACGAAAGCCCGATGGAGACAGTCGTGGAGAGCGACATTACTGATGCGGCCAGCCTTGTGGAGGCGCTGGACTTCCTGCCCCGCCCAGGGTGGACTTCCGGTCACGGACGCTCCCTCAGCCCGGCGGCCTTGGACCGTCTTGGCCGGCTGTCTGCGGAGCTTCGGAACCTGCGGGGGTTCATCGGAGACGATCTGAGCACGCTGATCGGCGAGGTGGAACGTGCCATGCTGCTGGACATTGAGGTCGCTGCCAAGCCCGGGACGAGCATCCACCAGGCCCGCCGGAACCTGGACGCATTCCATGATGCCGCGGCGGGTTTCCTGCAGACTTCGCAGCGGGTTGATCTCCTGGCCTTCCTGGGGTGGCTTGAAGCGGCCGCATCAGAAGAAGGTGGATTGGACATGGCCGACGCAGAGGTGAACCACGAGGCAGTGCAGTTGCTGACAGTCCACGCGTCCAAAGGCTTGGAATGGGACGTTGTCTTTGTCCCCGGCCTCAACGCCGGGGCCTTCCCGAGCAACAGGGACTCCCGGTGGAGCAGCGGTACCGCTGCCTTGCCATGGCCCCTGCGTGGCGACCGGGCGGACCTCCCTCAATGGGATCTGGACCAGCCGGACCAAAAGGGCTGGCTGGACGCCGAAAAGGACTTCAAATCGGAAGTCCAGCACCACGGTGAGGCCGAAGAGCGGCGACTCGCCTACGTTGCCTATACCCGTGCAAAGTTCGTCCTGTGGGCATCGAGCGCCGCGTGGAATGGTTCCCGGGCAGGCATTGCGGAGACGTCACCTTTCCTTGCCGAGCTGGCCTGCCTTGCCGGTGGGGCAGGAGGCGAGACCGGCCGGGCAACGGCCGCTGCCATTCATCCCCAGTCCCTGAGCGAAGACGCGCTGCCCACGGAGAGCCCTTTGACAGTCGGAACGGAGGTGGCGGTCTTCCCCTACGATCCGCTTGAGGGCCCGAGTGACCCCCGCACGGGGGAACGGCTCCGCTTGGTCCCGGGCCGGCGGGCTGCCATGGAGGCGGCGGCAATCCGGGTCAGGGACGCAGTCGAAGGATTACGGGCGGATTCGCCGCTTGTCATGGATGCCTCGCTGACGTCCCTCCGCGGGACGGCAGCCGGCTGGGCTGCCGAAGCGGAACTGTTGCTGGAAAGGCAGTTGCGGCGGAAACCCGTCCAAGACGTCCATTTGCCCGGACACATCTCGGCGTCCATGTTCGTCGATCTCGGAGACGATCCTGCTGCGGTCCTGGCCCAGCTCCGGCGTCCGGTGCCCCGGCAACCCGGGATCTCGGCGCGCAAAGGCACCGCCTTCCATTCCTGGGTGGAGGAATACTACGGAACCACCGGCATGCTGGATCTCGACGAAGCACCCGGCTCCGATTCCCACATCGACGAAGCGTATGGACTCGATGACATGGTGGCGACGTTCAGCAATTCAGAATGGGCACACCGGTCCCCGGCCTTCGTCGAGGTTCCCGTGGAAACAAGGATCGGTGACGTCGTGGTGCGCGGGCGGATTGACGCAGTGTTCCGCGGGGCGGACGGCACATGGGAACTGGTGGACTGGAAGACGGGCAAGCGCCCGGCCGGCAGGCAACTCAAGACCCGCGCCGTGCAACTGGCCGTCTACCGCCTGGCATGGGCGCGCCTCAAGGGTGTGCCGTTGGAGCAGGTCAGTGCAGCGTTTTACTATGTTGCCGACGACTCTGTCGTGAGGCCCCACGACCTGGGCACCGCCGAGGAACTGGAGGAGATCATCGCTTCCGCGCTGGGCAAGCGAAACAAATAGGCAGCCGAAACCACGGCAGCTAGACCGGGATGGACTAACGGTCCTTGGCGTCCTGGAGTGGCGCGGGCTCCACTACCTGGAGGGCCGTCGTCGACGTGTCGTCGGATTCGGACGCCGTCTCCGTCGTCGAGGCGGTCCCGTTCGCTGATTCTCCCGCAGGCTCAGCGGCGGCTTCGTCTGAGGCGGCGGCCTCCAACGGTTCAACCGTGACCGACGGCGTTGCCGCGGCCGTCTCCGGGCGAACGTCGGGAACGTCGTCGTGAGCAGGCTCCGGGATGGCTGTGATACTTACCGTGGGCTTCGCCGGGCCGCCCGCCGGGGCCTTGGCTTCGGAAGCAATGACAACTGCCGGTGCCGCCAGCCCGTCCGCAGCGGCACGCTCCGCAGCGGCGGCTTCGGCCTCCTCGGCCGCCAACGCGTTTTGCTCCTCGATGTCGTCGGCGAGGGATTTAAGCATCGCCTCGGCTTCAGCCGTCATCTCACTGTGACCGGCCGCCAAGGCCTTGACGAGATACTGGGCCAAGGCGAATTCGGCAAGAAGTGCCGAGCGTCGCAGCAGGTGGCTGTCAGGTGTATCCCGTCTGGCTTCCGTGTAGTGCCGGAGGACGGACTCAACAAACTTCTGTTCGTTTGACGCCACGAGCCAGGCGAAGTCATCGGCAGGATCGCCGATGCGCAGATCGGTCCACCCCGTCACGGCCGTCACGCTATCGCCGTCGACCAGCAGGTTGTCTTCATGGAGGTCCCCGTGGACCACGCACGGGTTGAAGCGCCAGAGCGCCACGTCCTCCAGCGCATGCTCCCAGCGACGGAGCAGCGAGGACGGAATCTTGCCCGTTGTGGCGGCCTGGTCCAGCTCGTTCAACTTGCGCTGGCGGAATTCGTTGGCCGTGTAGCTGGGAAGGTCGGCGTTATTGACGAGGGATTGGGGGAGGTCGTGCACGGCGGCCAACGCCGCACCGATCTCCTTGGCCAAGGCATCGCTGCAGGTGGACAACTCTTCGATGCTGCGCGTGGCCCCAGCCAAGTGGGCGTAAACAAAGGTGCTCAGCGCGCCTTGGCGCACCGTTCCGGCCACAGTGGGCATCAAAAAGGGCAGCTCGGCCCGGATCGCCGGCGCGAAAGCCCGCAGGATCATGAACTCGGTTTCCAGCCGGGCGCTGGCTTCCGGATGGCGCGGCGAACGGACACGCCACCGTTTGCCCTCGGAGTCCAGCAGGAGCGCCGAATCGAAATCGGCAGCATCATCCGGGGCAGAGGCGGCAGCCATCGGCGTCAGGCCGGGCACCGCCGCAGTAGCTACAGCGGCCAGTTCGAACGGTGTTCTTCTCACGTCTTCCACGGTAGATTGACAAGCGCCTCTGGCAGCGATGCAGTGCGGCGAGTCTTCAGATCCGCTGGAAAACCGGATCCAGGGGCATGCGTCGCTGAAAGATCCAAATGTCAATTGTCGGTGCGAGTCAGTACGGTAGGTACATGAGTTTCACCGAGTTCCAGGCGCCGGCAAACCACCTTATTGACACTGTTCTTCCGGTGCGCCCTGCCATGGTTGACCGCGGATCTGCCGAACGCCTGAAACCGGGCATGCTTGACGAAGTGATCTCCTCGGGTTCGGCCAAGGCCATGGTGGTGTCGCAGCGCCAAGCGCTCGTACTGGGCGACAAGCTGTGGCTGGGCGACGCCGCGCCGCTCTTCGAATCCCTCCAGGCCGCCGGCGGACCGCTCACTGCCATTTATCTCGGCCGGACCCTTGCAGCTTCCTCCGTCCCGAAGCAAACCCCAATTGTCCTCTTTGTGCCTGCTGAGCCGGTTTCGCCTGGAGCCGCGGGCCTTCCGGCCGACGGCTCCTGGGCGGGATTCCGGGAGGTAGCCGCCCGCCTTGGTGCGCTGGACACAGCCTTGTTTGTCGAGGCCAGCGCGATTTCCAACTGGCATGCCACCCATACCCACTGCCCGCAGTGTGGAACTCCCACGGAAATCGAAGCCGGCGGCTGGGTCCGGCGGTGCCCGCGGGACAAATCGGAGCACTATCCGAGGACCGATCCGGCCATCATCGTCACAGTGGTCGGTTCCGACGGCAGGCTTCTCCTCGGTGGAGGTGGGCCGCTTGACGCCAAGAACTACTCCACACTGGCCGGCTTCGTTGAGCCAGGGGAATCGCTCGAACAGGCCGTGGTTCGCGAAATCGGGGAAGAGGTGGGTGTACGGGTCACCGCTTGCCAGTACCTTGGCTCGCAGTCGTGGCCGTTCCCGGCTTCGCTTATGCTCGGGTTCACCGCAACAACTGACGACGTCGAGGCCCGGCCCGACGGCGTCGAGGTCACCCGGGCGCGCTGGTTCAGCCGCGCGGAACTCCAGGCAGCCGTGCTCAGCGGCGAGATCACGATCTCCACGAGGCTTTCGATTGCGCGTTCCTTGATCGAGCACTGGTACGGCGGCGTCATCGAGGACCTCCAGCAGTGACAGACGGCATTTTCAGCGACACCGTTTCACTCGAGGACCGGATTCTCGGCGGCCTTGATGCCGAGCAACGGGAAGTCGCCAGCAACCTTAACGGGCCCATGTGCGTCCTCGCCGGAGCGGGGACGGGAAAAACCCGGGCGATTACGCACCGCATTGCCTATGGTGTGCACTCCGGTGTCTACAGCCCGCAGCGCCTCCTGGCCGTCACGTTCACCTCCCGGGCCGCCGCCGAGATGCGCAGCCGCCTGCGGGATCTAGGCGTCGGAAACGTCCAAGCACGCACCTTTCACGCCGCAGCGCTCAGGCAACTGCAATTCTTCTGGCCGCAGGCGGTCGGCGGTGTCCTGCCGAACCTGCTGGACCACAAGGCGAACATGATCGCCGAAGCCGCGCGACGGCTTCGGCTGAGTACCGATCGTGCTTCCATCCGTGACCTCGCGGCGGAGATCGAGTGGGCGAAGGTTTCCATGCTGACGCCGGCCAACTACCTCGAGAACGCACATGGCCGCGGCACTCCCGGGGGTTTCGACCTCACAGCCGTCGCCCGGGTTTTCCAGTCCTACGAGGACGTGAAGACGGACCGCAACGTGATCGATTTCGAGGACGTCCTGTTGATCACGGTGGGCATCCTCCAGGAAGACCCGAAAGTGGCAGCTACGGTCCGCGAGCAGTACCGGCACTTCGTGGTGGACGAGTACCAGGACGTTTCCCCGCTGCAACAGCGGCTGCTGGAACTGTGGCTTGGCGGCCGCGACGAACTCTGCGTCGTGGGCGACGCCAGCCAGACCATCTACTCCTTCACGGGAGCCTCTCCCAAGCATCTCCTGGGATTCAAGGGCCAGTACCCCTCGGCGACGGTCGTCAAACTCGTTCGTGACTACCGTTCCACGCCCCAAGTGGTGAAGCTGGCCAACGATCTCCTGGGGTCCCGCCGCAGTGGTGGAACGGTTGCCGACGCCGCTTGGGCCAAACCCCTTCAGTTGCTTGCCCAGCGTCCGGCCGGACCGGAGCCGCGGTTCATGGAGTGCCCCGATGACGAGGCCGAGGCGGCGGTGGTCGCGGGCCGGATCCGGGAATTGATCGACGCCGGCACCAAGGCAAGCGAGATTGCCGTGCTGTTCCGCACCAACGGCCAATCGGAAGCGTACGAGCAAGCTCTTGCCTCGGCGGGCATCGGCTACCAGCTACGGGGCGGTGAGCGCTTCTTCGCGCGCAAGGAGGTCCGGGACGCCATCCTGCAGTTGCGCGCCGCCACGCGTGCCGTAGCCGAGGATTCCGCGAAGGAGCCGCTCGGCCAACTGGTCCGCGACATCGTGGCTTCGCTCGGCTACACGGATGCCGCCCCGCACAGCGGCGGTGCCCTCCGCGAACGCTGGGAATCGCTCGCAGCGCTCGTGGCGCTTGCGGACGAACTCGCCGCCAGCCGCGGGCCGGAATTCACGTTGATGGAATTCGTCAACGAACTCCAGGAACGTTCGGTTGCGCAGCACGCACCAACGGTCCAGGGCGTGACGCTCGCATCGCTGCACGCCGCGAAGGGCCTGGAATGGGATGCCGTGTTCCTGGTGGGCTTGAGCGAGGGCCTTATGCCCATTTCCTTCGCGGACACTCCCGAGAGCGTGGACGAGGAACGCCGCCTGCTCTACGTCGGGATCACGCGGGCACGCGAGCACCTGAACCTGTCCTGGTCCACGGCCCGCACGCCCGGTGGCCGTGCCAACCGCAAGCCCTCGCGCTTCCTCGACGGGCTTCGCCCGGATTCGGTGCTCGGAGCCAGCGCGCGCAGCCGCGCCACGCCACGGCGCAAGGCGGCGGCACCGGCGTCGTGCAGGGTCTGCGGCACGATGCTCGCTACCGGCGCCGAACGCAAAGTGGGTCGCTGCAGCCAGTGCCCGCCCACGTACGAAGACCAGACCTTTGAGGCTTTGCGTCAATGGCGGAAGGAAGAGGCCCTGAGCAACGAGGTTCCGGCCTATGTGGTCTTCACGGACGCGACGTTGACTGCCATCGCCGAGGCCCGGCCGGAGTCCCTTGAGGACCTGGCGAAACTCGCCGGCGTCGGGCCCTCCAAACTGGAAAAATACGGCGAAGCCGTGCTGGCAGTTCTCGTCGAGAACGGATCCGCCTAGTGCCGCGGGCCGCGGGCCAGCCCGCTTTGCCGCTGACCACCGACGACGGGGCGCCCGTCGTCGTTCGTCGCTCAGCCCGCCGCCGCCGTACCGTGGCGGCATTCTGGGAGGACGGGAACGCCGTCGTCGCGATTCCCGCCCATTTCACGAAGGCACAAGAGAGCGAATGGGTCCGGCGGATGCTGGACAAGCTCAAGCGCCAGGGGGAGCGGGGCGCCCACGGTGCCGGCAGGAGGAGACCCGCAAGCGACACAGCGCTTGCCGCCCATGCCGCGGAACTATCGTCAAAGTATCTGGGCGGACGGTCCATCCCGACGTCGGTCCGCTGGGTGAGCAACCAGAAGTCACGGTGGGGGTCGGCAACTCCGGCGGACGGGACCATCCGGCTTTCGGACAAGCTCCAGCCCATGCCGCAGTGGGTCATCGACTATGTGCTGCTCCACGAACTCGCGCATCTGCTGGTGGCCGGGCACAACGCCGCGTTTTGGCGTTTGCTGGAGGCGTACCCCGAAACACAGCGGGCAAAGGCCTTCCTGGAAGGCGTCGCCTTTGCGACGTCGCGGGGGCTTGGCCCGGATGAAGAAGGCGCCGGTGCCCCAGCCGCGGGCTGGGACGCCGACGCCGATTAGGCGATTCAGGAGCGGCTAGGCTTTGGGCTCTCCGGGCTCCGTGTCGTCAGGGGAATCTCCGTCTTCAGGCTTCGGAGCCTCCGGACTGTCCTCTGTGTTCTCCTCATCCTTCGGAGCGTCGTAGCCACCTTCGAGGAGCTTCTGCAGCGCGTCGTCCACTTCGGTGTCGCTGGCTTCAGCCAGGCGGCGTCGTTCGGTGAAGCCCGCCGGGTCGTCGAGGTCGTGTGCCGTGGGGAGCAAATCGGGGTGCTGCCAGATGGCATCGCGGCCGGCGATTCCACGTTCGTCCTTCAGCGCGGCCCACAACGCGGCGGCTTCGCGCAGGCGCCGCGGGCGCAGCTCGAGTCCCACCAGCGAGGAGAACGCGTGTTCGGCGGGTCCTCCCGTGGCGCGGCGCCTCCGCACAGTCTCGCGGAGTGCGACGGCGGATGGCAGCATATTCTCGGTGGCAGCAGCCGTGAGCTCGTCCACCCAGCCCTCAACCAGCGCCAGGGCAGTTTCGAGTTTCTCCAGGGCAGCCGATTGTTCGGGAGTGCGCTCGGGCGTGAACACACCTTGGGACAGGGCTTCTTGAATTCCCTCGGGGTTGCCGGGATCGAGGTCCCGGGCGAGGTCCTCGACGCGGGACAAGTCGATGTGGATGCCTCGGGCGTAGGCTTCGATGGCCCCGAGGAGATGTCCGCGCAGCCATGGAACCTGCACGAAGAGCCGGGCATGCGCGGCTTCGCGGACCGCAAGGAACAACCGCACGTCATTCTCCGGGACGCTCAGGCCTTCGCCGAACTTCGCCACATTGGCCGGCAGCAATGCCATCTCGAGATCAGCGAGCGGAACGCCGATGTCGGTAGAGCTGACCACTTCGGCGGACAGGGCCCCGATGGCCTGGCCCAGTTGCATGCCGAAGATGGCTCCGCCCATGTTCTGCAACATGGACGAGGTGCCCCCCATCATGGCCTTCATTTCTTCCGGCATCTGCTGGGTGAGGGCGTCGGACAGTGCATTGGCGATGCTGTTGGCCACCGGCTCAGTGAGCCGTTTCCACGTGGCGAGGGTGGCTTCCACCCATTCAGCGCGCGACCAGGCGCGGCCGATGAGGCCCGTTGCCTGAAGATCGGTGACGGGATCCAACCAAAGTTCCGCGAGGCGGAGCGCTTCGTCGACTTCGCGGGCCTGCAGGGCATTCACCGACGGATCCGTGCCCGCGGCGGCAACACGGCGGGCGTTCTCGTGGGCAAGCTGCCAATTGACGGGGCCCTCGGAACTGGAGCTCATCATGGCCTGCACTTGGGCGAACATTTGCTGCAGCATATTCGGGTCGTTCGGCAGTCCTGCGGCTTTTGCCAATTCGGCGGGGTCGATGTTGCCCATGCCTTGCCCGCCCATCAGGTTCTTCAGCATTTCTGCCAAGGGATCCACGGGTGAATCGTCTCCATTGGAGGGGGTATTGGGGTTGGAGGTCATGGTGCCGCCGATCGTCGGTGTGACTGGTGATCACTTTCAAGGTACCGCGATGCCCGGGGGCTGTCTGCCTCAAGAACGCGTCGTTCGCTCTAGGCAAAGCACGACTGGCAGGCACAGCAAGTAGGGTGGATCGTTGGTATGTTTACCGGCCTCCGCGCTGAGGGGGTCGAAACGGTAGCGTCGGACACACGGTTCCCGGCGCGGAGAGGTCCTTCATTGACTAGTTTGCCGAGCCCCGGAGCTGCCGGGGAACCCGGAAAGCCTCTCGGCCCCTCCAACTCCCAGGACGTCCCGACATCGGACGGCCATTCCCCGGAGCGGGACACCGCACCATCGCAGGAGCCGGTACAGGAAGCGCCCGACGCGCCCCCACCGGCACGGCGCCGCGACGGCCGGTACGTCGCGATGTTGGTCGCCGGGGCCCTGACCATTGTGTTGGGAATCGCCGCGGCTGTCCTTCCTGTTCCCTACGTCGTGGAATCTCCCGGACCGACGTTCAACACCTTGGGCATGGACCACAACAAGCCTGTCATTAGCATCACCGGACACGCGTCGTATCCCGCCAAGGGAAATCTGGACCTGACTACCGTCTATATCAACGGCGGCCCCAACGGACCAGTCAACATCTTCGAGGCCTTCCAAGCCTGGTTGGACGGTTCCAAGGCCGTGTACCCCGAAGAACTTCTCTATCCCAAGGGCACCACCAAGCAGCAATCCGAACAGGAAAGCGCGCTTGCCATGACCACGTCCCAGGAGAACGCAATAGCTTCGGCCCTTCAGGAAGAGAACATCCCGTACGGGCAGAAGCTTGCGGTCGCAGGATTGTCCGATGGCTCGGCCTCGGCGGGCAAACTCCAGGCCGGGGACGTCTTCACGTCGATCAACGGCAAGGCCGTCACGTCCCTGAACGTCGTCCAAACCGCATTGGCCGACGGCGCGGGCGCGCCTGCCGCCGTCGTCGTCGATCGTAACGGCAAACCGGTGACGGTGAGCATTACTCCGGGCAAGGGCTCAAACGGCAAGTACATCCTGGGCGTACTGCTTCAGTACAAGTTCACGTTCCCGTTCGACGTCAAGATCTCCCTGGACCAGGTGGGCGGACCGAGCGCCGGGATGATGTTCGCGCTGGGGATCATCGACAGCATCACCCCCGGGGACCTCACAGGGGGCAAGCATGTGGCCGGCACCGGCACCATTTCGCCGGACGGCACCGTGGGACCCATTGGCGGAATCGCCCAGAAAATGCGCGGAGCCCGCAGCGGCGGCGCCACGCTTTTCCTCGCGCCTGCCGCCAATTGCGACGAGGTCGTGGGCCACGTTCCGGACGGGCTGCAGGTAGTCAAAGTGGACACCCTCGCGGACGCGAAATCCGCTGTGGAGCGACTCGCCTCGGGCCAGGATGTGTCCCGCCTCCCCACATGCTCCAACAACTAGACTGATGATGGAACTTAGCTCCACCGCCACTCGTGGCACTAATGACGGCCTCCGCCATTACTACCCGGCACCGGGGCCGACGAACACACGCACTGATGACCGTTAACTGACGACCAGCGATGAGGTATCGAGTTTGTCCCGTCCAGCCAGCACCAGCCCGCCCGGAAGACCGCAGCGGAGACGGGGTGCACTCACTCCAACTTTGATCATCGTCGCCGTCGCCGTGGTGGGATTCATTTTCTTCGCCAATGTGTGGACAGACGTCCTCTGGTATCAGCAGTTGGGCTTCTTCGAAGTCTATTTCAAGGAGAACCTTGCCCGGATCCTGATCTTCCTGGCGGGATTCGTCCTGATGTTCGTGCCGGTCTTCTACGCCATCCGCGTTGCCTACCATGCACGGCCGGTCTACGCTCCGGATTCCGAGGTCAGGGACAACCTGAATCGGTACCAGGCCCAACTGGAGCCCGTGCGACGCGTGGTCATGATCGGCATCCCCGTGCTGTTCGGCCTCTTTGCAGGCAGCGCGGCCGCGAGCCAATGGCAATCGGTGCTCTTGTTCTTCAACCAGGTACCCTTCGGCCAGGCCGATCCCCAGTTTGGCCTGGACATCAGCTTCTACCTCATGACTTTGCCGTTCCTTGGCTTTGTCACCGGTTTCCTCATGAGCGTTGTGGTGATTGCCGGAATCGCGGGAATCCTCACCCACTACCTTTATGGGAGCATCCGGCTCATGGAACGCGGCATCTTCACCAGCCGTGCCGCCCAAATCCACTTGGCCGTGACCGGGGCCGTTTTCCTGCTGCTTCTCGGAGCCAACTTCTGGCTTGACGTCTACAGCACCGTCCAGAACAACGGTGGCCACTGGGCAGGTGCCCTCTACACGGACGTCAACGCCGTGATTCCGACCAAGACCATCCTGGCCGTTGCCGCGGGCCTGGTGGCCGTCCTCTTCATTGTGGCCGCCGTGATTGGCCGTTGGCGCTTGCCCGTGATCGGCACGGCCATGCTGATCATCACGTCCATTCTTGCGGGCGGTGTCTATCCCTGGGTCATCCAGCAGTTCCAGGTCCGCCCTTCTGAGCAGACGCTCGAAAACAAGTACATTGACCGCAACATAGCCATGACCCGGTCCGCCTACGGTTTGGACAAGATCAAGGTTTCTCCCTACAACGCCACCACGGACGCCAAGACCGGGGCGCTTGCCAAGGATGCCCAGACAGCCGCCAACATCCGGCTGTTGGACCCGAACCTGGTTTCCTCGGCGTTCTCCCAACTGGAGCAGTACCGTCCGTATTACCAGTTCCCCAAGGCCCTGAACGTCGACCGGTACACCGTGAACGGCAAGACCCAGGACACCGTAATCGCCGTCCGGGAGTTGAACCAGGACGGATTGAACGCCAGCCAGCAGACCTGGGTCAACCGGCACATCGTCTACACCCACGGTTACGGCGTCGTGGCGGCCAAGGGCAATACCTTCACGGTTGATGGAAAGCCGGACTTCCTGCTGTCCGGAATTCCGTCCATGGGTACCCTTGGCAGCGATGCGAGCTACCAACCCCGCATCTACTTCGGTGAAGATTCGCCGGACTACTCGGTGGTCGGCGCCCCCGATGGCGCTCCGCACCGCGAACAGGACCGACCGGCCGGCAAAGACACGTCGACTGAAACTCAGTACACCTTTACCGGCAACGGTGGCCCCAACGTGGGCAACTGGTTCAACCGCCTCCTCTACTCGATCAAGTTCCAGTCCTCGGACCTGTTGCTGTCTGACGGCGTCAACGAGAAGTCCCAGATCCTTTACGACCGCACTCCGCGTGAGCGCGTGCAAAAGGTTGCTCCCTACCTGACGGTTGACGGAAGCGCGTATCCGGCAGTTGTCGACGGCCGGGTGAAGTGGATCGTGGACGGCTACACCACCAGCCAGTACTTCCCCTACTCCCAGCAGCAGCAACTGGGAAACGCTACGGCCGATTCGCAGACGACCTCCGGTCGCACCGCGGCCCTGCCGAACAGCGCGGTCAACTACATCAGGAACTCGGTCAAGGCCACCGTTGACGCCTATGACGGCTCGGTCACGCTGTACGCCTGGGATGACCAGGATCCCATCCTCAAAGCGTGGGAGAAGATTTTCCCGACCACCGTCAAGCCGTACTCAGAGATGTCGGGACAGCTGATGAGCCACGTCCGCTACCCGGAGGACCTGTTCAAGGTCCAGCGTGAGCTGCTTGGGCGCTACCACGTGACCAACGCGGACAGCTTCTACCAGAACAACGACGCGTGGAGCGTTCCGAACGACCCCACGGTCACGGATCCCGTCCGGCAGCCCCCGTTCTACATGTCCCTGCAGATGCCCGACCAGACCAAGCCGGCCTTCCAGCTGACGTCTTCCTTCATTCCACAGGTGGTCAACGGCGCTGCCCGGAACATCCTGTACGGCTTCCTCGCAGCCGATTCCGACGCCGGTAGCCAGAAGGGGGTGAAGGCAGACACCTACGGCCAGTTGCGATTACTCCAATTGCCAACGGATACCCAGGTTCCAGGCCCCGGACAGGCCCAGAACAAGTTCAACTCCGATCCTGAAGTGTCGCGGGAGCTCAACCTGCTCAGGCAGGGAGCATCCGATGTGCTCAACGGCAACCTTTTGACATTGCCGGTGGGCGGAGGCCTGCTCTATGTCCAACCGGTGTATCTGAAGTCCACTGGTGAGACCTCCTATCCGACGCTCCAACGCGTGCTCGTGGCCTTTGGCGACAAGGTCGGCTTCGCCCCCACGCTTGACGGTGCGCTGAAGATCCTCTTCGGGGGCGATTCAGGGGCCTCGGCGGGAGACTCGGCCAACAACGGCCAGACCACAACTCCGCCGGGGACTACTACGCCACCTGCGACAGCGGATGCACAGGCCCAGCTGAAGGCTGCGCTGGATCAGGCCAACAAGGCCATCCAGGATGGCCAGGCTGCGCTGGCCAAGGGCGACTTCGCCGGGTACGGTGCCCAGCAGAGCCTCCTGTCCGCGGCGATACAGAAAGCGCTCGACGCCGAGTCCCGGCTTGGTGCCACCCCGGCTCCGTCGGCAAGTGCCAGCCCCTCGGCGAGCCCATCGGCCTCGTCGTCGCCTTCGCCTTCGCCGAGTAAGTAGGCAACTCTCCAGCTGGCTGATTCCGGCTTAGCTGGAGGTTTTTGGAAGACCGGGCCAGCCCTCACACCAGGGCTGGCCCGGTCTTCCTTTTGATATGGAGGCCCGTGCATGGTGGCCGCCCGGCGGGGGAGACGGAGGTCACGTCGTTTCGATTTGGCCTGACATTCACCTGCAGGTAAAGTAGTTCTTGCGACGCGGGGTGGAGCAGTTCGGTAGCTCGCTGGGCTCATAACCCAGAGGTCACAGGTTCAAATCCTGTCCCCGCAACTGGAGAAAAGATCCGGCACAGTGGAAACACTGTGCCGGATTTTTTTGTTTTCCGTCGATTCGCGGGTGGGGGAGTGCGGGATCGGTAGGGCATGTGCCGGGTACGGCTGTGCCAGCTCCGTCCTGACCTTCTTTGAGCCTTCTGGGCGCCAGAATGACGCGACTCGCAGTGTCGTAAGCGCTTTCCGAAATCAAAGAAGGTCAGGACGGCGCCAAGTCCACGGGAGGATAACCACCCTCAAGGGCTGTTGCTCCTGCCCGAAGGACCTCCAGATCCCATCGTGCTGCAGCGCACACCTGAATGGTCAGGGGCGCCCTCGAATGTGAGGTAGAGTTGATTCTGCGACGCGGGGTGGAGCAGTTCGGTAGCTCGCTGGGCTCATAACCCAGAGGTCACAGGTTCAAATCCTGTCCCCGCAACCAAATAAACGAAAGAGTCTGCCCGACTGGGCGGACTCTTTCGTTTAACCCCATTTCGCCGCCCTCCCGACCCTGATGTGGGCGCGCAGTGGAGACATCCGCTCCTAATTTCCCCAAGGAGGTCTTGGACGCGGTCTTAGACGGCCATGCGGGCCGATCCGGGTGAAACGTTTTTTCACACGCAGAAGCGCCGAGATCCACACTGAGATTGCCGGAAAACACACTGATTTTTGGCAAATCTGTACGGATCTTAACCACTTCGACCCCCGAGAGGCAGAATGTCGGAGTAGTTTCTTGGGCGGGGACAAAGCTTCATCACTGGAATACAGGCGGCGCTCCGCGTTGGCCGGCTCGAGGAGGGACCCCAATGAAAACGGTGTCGAAAATAGTTGGCGCAGCGCTGGACGGCGTGGCCGGCGGATTGGCCCTGGCGTTCATTCTGTGCGTGGCAGTGAGCGTGATCGCCATTTCGACGGGTTCCCGGGCGACCCTGCCGGGACTTTTCACCGCGACTCGGGGAGCCGAAAACGGGGCGCTGGCCTTGGAATTCCAGCCGAACTTCGCCGGAATGGTCGTGGTCATAGCGTTGTCGGTACTTGTCAGCGTGGTGATGGCCGTGCGACGCAGCACCGCTGAATCTCCCGATCCTCGTTGACAGTCAGCTCCCGGAGGAAGACACTTGGGCCGAATGGCCCGTTCATCCTGACGGAATGGGCCGCCCTGAGGAGGCCCGAGATGATCAGTGCGACGATGGTAGTGGCGACGATTCCGGTCACCGATCTGGAGCGGGCGAAAGAATTCTATGGCGGCATCCTGGGGTTGACCTTCCTCTGGGAGACTCCGGTCGGCGTGCGGTACCGTTGCGGATCCGTCAGCGAGATCTCAGTCTTCAAGCGTCCGCCTACCGCTACAGAGCACACCCTTGCCCACTTCGAAGTGGACGACATTGAGGCCGTGGTCGGCGACTTGGCCGCCAAGGGCGTGGAGTTCCTCGACTACACAGAGGGTCCCCTTGCCACAACAGGGCACATCGCTCAGCTCGGCCCCGCCCGTGGCGCATGGTTCCGTGATCCCGACGGGAACACCCTCGGCATTCGCCAGGGCTAGATCGATCGCTTCGAAAGAAGGCCTGCAACCTGCCGCCGGCCCGAATCCCCACGCCGGCCCGGAAAGCCGGATGCCCGGCAGAATCAATAGGAGTTCCAAGTATTCCTTCCTTCGCTCCATGGTAAATACTAGGAGTTCCTAGTATTCTCGATTCCAAGCGTCAGCCATTTGCATCGAGGGAGCTGTTGAATGAAGATCGTCGTGCTCGTCAAACAAGTGCCGGATACGGCCGAGGAACGGAAGCTCGACCTGGCAACGGGCCGGCTCGACCGTGAGGCTGCCGAGTCCGTGGTCGATGAAATCAACGAGCGCGCCCTCGAAGCCGCGCTGCGCATCAAGGATGCCAACAAAGGCACCGAGGTTGTGGCAATGACCATGGGTCCTGACGACGCCACGCAGTCCTTGCGCAAGGCCCTCTCCATGGGAGCCGATTCAGGGGTTCACATTGTGGATGATTCCCTGGCCGGCGCCGACACCGGTCGAACGGCCGCAACGCTGGCGACTGCACTGAGGTCTACTGGGTTCGACGTGGTGATGGCCGGCAACGAATCGACGGATGGCCGCGCCGGCGTCGTGCCCGCCATGATTGCCGAACATCTCCAACTGCCACTGTTGGGTTCATTGATCTCCGCGGAAATCGCCGACGACGGCGTGCGCGGCGTTCGCCAGGGTGAGGGTGGAACCCTCAATGTCCGTGCCGGACTGCCCGCCATCATCACTGTGACCGAGCGTTTCCCGGAGGCCCGGTTTCCCAACTTCAAGGGCATCCTGACGGCCAAGCGCAAACCCGTCACCACGTTGTCCGCCGCCGAGCTTGGCGTCCCGACGGGCGCCAGCCACACCGTAGTGGTCTCCACCGTTGAGCGGCCGCCGCGCGCGGCCGGACGAAAACTCATCGATGATGGGACCGCGGCCGACGAGTTGGCCGAGTTCCTCGTCGCGAACCGCCTGGTCTGAGGGAGGAAAAGAAATGTCGAACGTCTTGGTGCTCATTGAAATTTCCCACCGCGGCGGGATTGCCGCTTCGGCCCGCGGGCTGCTGGCTGCCGCAGCCACGCTGGGTTCGCCGGTCGCCGTCGTCGTGTCCTCGGCACCGCTGGCGGGCGACGACGTCGCGCGCCTGGGTGAGCTCGGCGCGGCAAGGATCTACTCGGCTGTGACAGCTGCCGCCGGCACTGTTTTGGTGGCACCCGCCGTGGATGCCCTGAGCGCGGCCGTCGACGCCTATGGGCCGGCTGCCGTACTCACGGCGAATTCGGTGGACGGCCGCGAAGCTGCCGCCCGGCTTGCCGTGCGGCTCGGCGGGAGCGTGCTCGCCGACGTCGTGCAGGTGCGCAGCGACAACGGAACCGTTGTTGCCCAGCATTCGGTGTTTGGCGGGGCCTACACCGTCGAGTCCGTGGTGGAAGGCGGGCTGCCCATCCTCACCATCCGGCAGGGGGCGATCGAAGGCCAGGCTCCCGCAGCCACGGCAGACCTGCAGACGGTGTCCCTCGATGCTCGAGAAGAAGGCGCCGCCATCATAGACCAGTTCAATGACGATGCTGCCGTCTCGGCCCGGCCCGAGCTTCGGACCGCAGCGACGGTGGTTTCCGGCGGACGGGGGTTGGGCTCGTCCGAGAACTTTGTGCTGGTTGAACAGCTCGCCGACACCCTGGGCGCGGCGATCGGTGCGTCTCGCGCCGCCGTCGACGCCGGGTATATTGCGCAGACGGCCCAGGTAGGCCAGACCGGCGTGAGCGTGTCCCCGCAGCTGTACATCGCATTGGGAATATCCGGAGCCATCCAGCACCGCGCAGGCATGCAGACTGCCAAGACCATTGTGGCCATCAACAAAGACGAGGACGCGCCCATTTTCGAGGTGGCCGACTTCGGAATCGTGGGCGATATCTTCACAGTGGTTCCGAAACTCATCGAGGCCGTGAAAGCCCATTCCAACTGACGGCGTAACAGGCTTTGGCCGCTTCGGTCCAAAGCCTGTTAGCTTGATGCGTCCCTGATTGCAAAGTTCTTCCGAGAGGTGTCTGAGAAGATGTCCACCCCCGCCAAAAAGTCGACAGCAGCCAAGAGCAAATGGTCCCAACCCCTCTGGGTGGTTCCAGGCGTCCTGCTCGTCCTTTTGCTCATCGTCTTGTTTGCCAAATGGTTGACGGGCCTGTCGGGTGTGCAGTCGTTCTTGCACGAGTTCCCAGGCGCATCCAGCCTCCCGGAGAACGCTCCCGTAGGTTTCCCGGCATGGCTCGGTTGGCAGCACTTCCTGAACGTCTTCTTCATGGTGCTCATCGTTCGTTCCGGTTGGCAGGTCCGCACGGCCAAGCGGCCGCCGGCCCAATGGACCCGCAACAACAAGGGATTCATCCGGACCAAGAATGCGCCAACCAAGATCAGCCTGGACCTGTGGTTCCACCTGACCCTCGACGCCCTGTGGGTGCTGAACGGCATTGTCTTCATCATCGTGATCTTTTCCACCGGGCAATGGATGCGGATCATTCCCACCAGCTGGGATGTCTTCCCGAACGCCATTTCCGCCGCCCTCCAGTACGCATCGTTGAACTGGCCCACTGAGGACGGTTGGGTGAACTACAACGCCCTGCAGTTGCTGACGTACTTCGTCACGGTCTTCATCGCCGCCCCGCTCGCCATCATCACCGGTTTGCGCACCTCCTCTGCCTGGCCCAAGAAGGCCGGCACGGTGAACAAGGTCTATCCCATCGAACTCGCCCGGGCGGTGCATTTCCCTGTGATGGTGTACTTCGTGCTCTTCACGATCGTGCACGTCACCCTGGTCCTCGCTACCGGGGCGCTGCGCAACCTGAACCACATGTATGGCGGCAGCGACGATATCAACTGGGTTGGTTTCGGCATTTTCGCCGTGTCCCTCCTGGTGATTGTGGGCGCGTGGTTCCTCGCGAGGCCGCTGTTCCTTCGCCCTGTCGCTTCCCTGATGGGCAAAGTCAGCAAGTAAACCCCAGCGGATAGCTAGAAAAAGGCCAGTAAAACCGGACAACCCGGAGAACTGGGAAGAACTGCAAAGGAGTGCCAATGTTTGAGCTCACGGAGGACCAGCAAGCGGTGGTGGAGATGGTGCGCGATTTCGCCACGACGGCCATTGCGCCGCACGCCGCAGAATGGGACGAGACCAAGCATTTCCCTGTGGATGTCCTGCGTGAAGCGGGCACCCTCGGCATGGGAGGCATCTACGTCCGGGAAGAATTCGGCGGCTCGGGCCTTTCCCGCACGGATGCGGCGCTGATCTTCGAGGAGCTGTCCAAGGCAGACCCCACCATCGCGGCCTACATCTCGATCCACAACATGGTGGTGTGGATGATCGACGCTTTCGGCAACGATGAGCAGCGGGCCCAGTGGGTGCCGCAGCTCGCGTCCATGGAAGCGCTGGGCAGCTATTGCCTTACGGAGCCGGGAGCCGGCTCGGATGCCGCCGCGCTGAGCACCAAAGCAGTGCTCGACGGCGATAGTTACGTTCTTAACGGCACCAAGCAGTTCATTTCGGGTGCCGGAGTTTCCAGCGTCTATGTGGTCATGGCGCGGACCGCGGACACGGGTAGTCAGGGCATCACCGCAATCGTTGTGCCCGCGGACGCGCCCGGGCTGTCCTTCGGCCCGAATGAAAAGAAGATGGGATGGAATGCCCAACCCACCCGGCAGGTCATCTTCGAGGACGTACGCGTCCCCGTGGCGAACCGGCTTGGCGAAGAAGGCAGCGGATTCGGCATCGCGATGAAGGGCCTCAACGGGGGCCGGGTCAACATGGGCGCTTGTTCGCTGGGAGGTGGCCAGGCGGCACTGGAGAAGTCCATCGCCTATCTCAAGTCACGCTCGGCTTTTGGCGGCCCGCTCATCAACCAGCAGTCCCTGCTGTTTGATATTGCCGACATGGATACGGAACTGGAAACTGCCAGGACCCTGATCCTCCGGGCCGCGGACGCTTTGGACCGTGGCGCCCCGGACACCGTGAGGTTGTGCGCAATGGCGAAGCGCGTCGCCACGGACGCCGGTTTCAACGTGGCGAACAAAGCCATCCAGCTGCACGGCGGCTACGGCTACTTGTCGGAATACGGCCTCGAGAAGATTGCCAGGGACCTGCGCGTCCACCAGATCCTGGAAGGCAGCAACGAAATCATGAGGCTCATCGTTGGACGGCTCGCCGTAGGGGCATAAAGCACTCAGAAAGCGAATGGCTGGGCCTCATTGGAGGCCCGGCCATTCGCTTGGCTGAACTAGAGCTTGTCGAAGTCGGCTTCGTCCACGGTATCGTCTGCCGGAGCGGTGGCGCCGGCGCCGATAGCGGCCTTCGAACCGCCCGACTTCAGGGCCGCCAGGCGGGCCTCGATCTCAGTCTGCTCTCCGAGGTCCTCAAGCTGGTTGAACTGGGCGTCCAGGCTGGAGGCTGCCATTTCCTGCTGGCCGAGGACCTTCGCCTCTTCGCGGCGGATCTTCTCTTCGAAGCGGCCTACCTCGCTGGTGGGGTCCATGATGTCGATGCTCTTGAGGGCGTCGTGCACCTGGGTTTGGGCAGCAACCGTCTTGGAGCGGGCAACCAGCTCATTGCGCTTGCTGGTGAGTTCGTTGAGCTTGCCCTTCATCTGGTCGAGGCCGCTCTTGAGCTTGTCCACGACCTCCGACTGGGACGCGATGTTCGGCTCGGCGGCCTTGGCCTCGTTTTCGGCCGACATCTGGCGCTGGATGGCCACCTTGGCAAGGTTGTCGAACTTGACGGCGTCGGCCGCGTTGCCGGACGCACGGTACTCGTCCGCCTTCCGGGAGGCTGCGAGGGCCTTGTTGCCCCAGTCCTGGGCGTTTTTGATGTCCTCGTTGTAGTCGGCCTGCAGCATGCGGAGGTTCCCGATGGTCTGCGCGACGGCGGACTCGGCTTCGGCGATGTTGTTCGAGTAGTCGCGGACCATCTGGTCCAGCATCTTCTGCGGGTCCTCAGCCTGGTCGAGCAAGGCATTGATGTTCGCCTTGGCGAGCTGCGCGATCCGCCCGAAAATGGACTGCTTAACCATGGTGTTGCCTTTCGTCCTGCTCAGTGGTGCCCACTGAATCCAGTGATCAGTTTTTTGTACCGCTCTACGTGGGGAACAGGCCCCCACCTAGTCTTTGGGAGTTAGAAACTACCGGAGTCGCCGCCGCCGAAGTCGCCTCCACCTCCACCGTCGCCGCCGAAGAAGCC
>NZ_JBYSXB010000070.1:0-10500 GCF_058781765.1 Arthrobacter sp. FW306-1B-G06A
GCGGCCTTCTTCGGGTTCCGCGCCGGTCGGAACCGCTACGTCGGCTAGCCCGACTGACTCGCATTTCTTGTCGTTTTGAGCCCTCAGAACGACATTAACTGCGAGTCAGTTGGGTCGCCCGGCACCCATGCGCTGCCTGGCGGTGTTGGTGCCCGGACCGACAGGGACATGGGAGGTGGCTTTGGCCAGGCCAAACTGCGGCATGCCGTTGTAGACCACCTCGATTCCCGACGCCGGCACCTGGTAGGTTTCGTGCCACACGCCGATGTCGCCGCTTCCCGCGACTTCCTTCATGAAGCGTCGCCAGGGCGCCAAGTGCGGCGAGTCCCTGTCCGCCGCGAAGCGCCTGAGATGCTCGGGGCTCTCCCAATAGCTGAGCAGCATGGTGGTGCGCCCGAACCACTGTTCGCACCCGAGCAGTCCGGACTCGGGATGCGTTGCGAGATGGCGGAGCATGGTGGGCATTGACGATGCCACTCGCGCCACTTTGCCGATCTTCCACCAACGGTTGGCCCGCATTCCGATAAGGAATACGGTCACCGATTCGCGCCCGGTGTCGGCCGTGAAGCGCCCCGGGAAGATTTCCTGTGCCATGCGAATCCTTCGGTCTGGGAACGGTAGCTCAAGTTCCGCTCGAGTTTCATAACGTCGTTACTAAACAATGTTATGAAACACTTGGAGGCATGGCAAGACCCATCGTTCATGACCAGCTCGTCCGGCAGCGGCTTCTTCAGGTAACGGCCGAACTCGTTGACCGGCACGGCCCTGCGCGAGTCACGCTCCGCGACGTTGCCGCAGCCGCCCAGACCTCAACCACGGCGGTCTACTCACTCTTCGGCGGCAAGGCGCAGTTGCTGACGGCCGCCGTCGACGACGGATTCCGCTCGTTCGGCGACTCGCAACGGCTCGCCGAAAACGGTGGGCTCCGAGGCTTGGGCCTCGCCTACCGTTCCTGGGCACTTGAACATCCGGCCTTGTACCGGCTCATGTTTGGCGGCGCACTTGCCAGCTATGTGGACTGCAGCCCGACGCCGGCAGTCGCCTCGGAAGCGATGCTTCCCCTGATGGAAGCGGTGACCGCCGCGCAGCAAGCGGGGACCGTTCGTGACGCCGAAACCGCGACGATCGCCATGTCCATCTGGGGACAGGTCCACGGACTGGTGAGCCTGGAACTTGCGAACATGGACGAGCCCGGAACCGATTGGGAAGGGATCTACGCCGCCGCGCTGGACGCCGTGGGACGCGGCTGGGCAGCCTGAGCCAGCTTCGCTTCCCTTGGCGGGCGGGTTAGGCGTACACCTTCTCCAGGAAGTCGCCCCAGGCCTTCGCGGTCAGTTCAGAATCGCCGCTGCCGCTGAAATCGTGCACCGTCATGCCCACGGGTGCTCCGAAGGAGTTCCGGCCAAAGAACCGGTAGAGCGTGTCCGCCGTCCGTAGGCCCAGGAAGTGCTGGTTGGAGAAGTCGAGCTCTCCGCTCAGCCGCCCCACGCCGTCGACGTCCACCTCAACCGCGGAACCCCCTGCAACACCGTCCACGCCGAGGGCCTTCTTCAGTTGCACGAAACCGTCGGGGGTCTGCGAGGCCGCCGGGCCCTGGACGTCCGTGAAGACCACGGGCTTGCCGTCGAAGTACTGAAGGTACTGGCCCAGGGTGTGCAGGTAGAACTCGGTGTGCTTGCTGGCGCCGTCGTACTGTTCCTCCCAGTTGTCCGCGAAGATGCCGCTGTGGACGTAGTGCAGCTTGGCCCGGCCGCCGTCGAGCGGTTCGAGCACGTGCTCCAACTGGTTGAACCAGCCGTCCGGCCCGTCCATCCGGGTCACAAGGTGGCTGGGATACTCGTCCACGGTTTTCACGGCCGGCCACTGATCGGTGGGAAACATCCAGGCCGAGGTGTCCTGGGTGACAGCCTGCCAGACCCGTTCAGGAGTGCCGGGCAGTTCGGTGTCGGCCACGATTTCGAATTCACGGTTGTCAGTCATTGTCCTGTTCCTTTTCTGGAGAGTGCTGCGTTGTCTTGAGTGCGGGATGAAGTACGACGACGAGCCGGTGCTTGCGTGCGCCGCTCACTGTTTCGGTCGAAGCGCCGGTACCGCCGTCGTGGTACTTGTCCACGAGCCGGGTCACCGCGACAGCGAGCTCCTCGGCAAATGCGGCACGGTCCGACGCCGACCGGAAGGTGATTTCGCCGTCGATCGCGAAGCTCGCAAGCTTCTTCTTGGCCGCGGCCGCGCCGGCTATCAGCTTGCCCATCTCCTGGACCGTCCGGGCCGCGAGGGCCAGGAGCCAGAAGGCGGAAAAGCGGTCCGAGAAGCGCCGAGGATCCGGCGCCACGGATGCAAGTGCGACCGGCGAGATCAGGTACGACGCCGCCGTCGCGCGCAAAACGCGTTCGGTGACGTTGCCCTTCTTCCGCTCCTCCACGAGTTCGACGAGTCCATGCCGCTCGAGGGCCTTGAGATGGTAGTTGACTTTCTGCCGGGGCAGGCCCACCTTGACCGCCAACTGCGTGGCGGAACCCGGCTCGACCAGTTCCTGCAGAATGCGGGTGCGGATCGGGTCCAGCGACGCTTCCGCCGCGGCGGGATCCTCGATCACTTCGATGTCCAACATGCTTCCATTCTGCCTACCGACAACTTTTATTGTCAAGAACTTTTTTCTCGTCGGAGACCTGGCCATAACCCCGGTAGAATGGACCGGTGATGCAATCCCCCCTTCCAGTGCGCGACGGCGTCAACGCCACCCGCCTGCGCCTCCCGGACGAGGGGCCCTGGGACACCGCGATGGACTACATGATGCACCGCTGGGGTCATATCGACCCCCAGGGCATCGAGGACAGGTTCGACGCCGGCGAAATCGTCGGCGAGGGCGGCGCGCCCCTTGATCGCCGCACCCCGCTCGAAGAACACACCTTCATTTGGTACTACCGCACGCTCCCGCCGGAGACTCGTATGCCGGTGGAGATCAACATCCTGCACCAGGACGAGCACCTTCTGGTCGTCGACAAGCCCCACTTCCTGCCCACCACTCCGGGCGGGACCTACATCCAGGAATCCGCACTCGTCCGTCTCCGGAACCAACTGGACCTGCCGGACCTCATCCCGATGCACCGGCTCGACCGCATGACTGCCGGGGTGTTGCTGCTCTCCACCAATCCGGAGACCCGCGGCAAGTACCAAGTGCTCTTCGAAAAACGGCAGGTGCAAAAGGAGTACGAGTGCATCTCCGCCGTGGCACCCGCCGCGGGCTTTCCCGCCGTCGAATTCCCCGCCGTCGTGCGCAATCGCATGACAAAATCCCGCAGCTACCTTCTCGCCGAGGTGATCGACGGCGAACCCAACGCGGAAACCCGCATTGAGCTGCTGAGAACGTTCGACGGCGGCACTCACGACGGCGGCGCCGCCCGCCGGGCGCTCTACCGGCTTGAGCCCCACACCGGCAAGACCCACCAGCTTCGCGTGCACATGGCTTCGCTCGGGCTGGGAATCGTGAACGACGCGTTCTATCCCGAACTCCTGGACAAGGCCCCGGACGACTACTCCAAGCCGCTGCAATTGCTCGCTCGCGGCATCCGCTTCGTTGACCCCATCAGCAAGCAACCCGTGGAATACCGGAGCCGTCTCGAGCTAGGCGAAGCCCACCCCGCCTGACCCTCCCCCCAAACCATCGCTCACATATGACGGCCCTTCCCGGGACGCTCGCTCACCCAAAATGAGGAACATGTTCAGCTTGGGGTCGTACCCGCGCGAGCGTCGGGCCAAACACCCACATATGTGAGCGAGCGTCGGGCCAAACACCCACATACCCGCGCGAGCGTCGGGCCAAACACCCACATATGTGAGCGAGCGTCCCGCCAAACACCCACATACCCGAGCGAGCGTCGGGGACGGGTGTTCAGGATCCGGGGACGGCGAAAAGTGGCGCGTTCCCGAGTTGCCAAGCGGACCGGGCGTATATGCTCGGTTTTGCCGGCCCGACAACCGCGGGCGGTGTTCGGTCTCGCGAAAAGGAACCACATGGCCCACGCTGAAAACGAAGTCTCGATCAACCGCCCCGCAAACGACGTCTACGCCTTCCTCGCGGACGGGCTGAACAATAAGCTGTGGCGTCCGGGCGTGAAGAATGTCGCCCTCGCAAGCGGAGAAGCAGGCAACAAGGGTGCCGTGTACTCGCAAACGATGGCTGGCCCCGGTGGTCGCACGATCGCCGGCGATTACGAGATCACCGCGGCCGAGCCGGGCAAGCGGCTCGATTTCCAGGTCATCGCGGGCCCCGCCCGCCCAACAGGATCCTTCACCCTGAACGAGGCCGACGGCGGCACCACCGTTCGGTTTGCCTTGGATCTCCAGCCCAAGGGCTTCATGAAGCTCATGGGCTCGATGATCACCAAGACCATGGAGTCGGAAGTCGGACAGCTAGGGCAGTTGAAGTCCGTGCTTGAGGCGCAGTCCGTCTGACGCCGCTGCGAAAGCGTGCCCTCACCCGTCCGAAGCCCCGAACACGCTCCGGAACACGTCGGTCGTCTCCGCACTGAACAGCACAAATTCGACGAGTTCCAGCCCGCTGGAGCTTTCGACGTCGAGCCGGCTGACGGCGTCGAGCGCTACCGCGGCGACCTCGCGCGCGTCCCAGCCGTAGACCCCCGCGCTGATTGCGGGGAACGCAACGGAACTCGCTCCGAGGGACGCTGCCACTTTCAGGCTCTCGCGGAAACACGACGCCAGCAGTTCCGGATCGTTCTGGCCCGCGTGGCGGTTGGGGCCAACTGTGTGGATCACCCATCGGGCAGGCAATTTGAACCCGGGGGTAGCCACGGCTTGGCCCACGGGCAGCCCGTGCGGGTACCGTTCGCGCACCTCCATGCACGCGGCCAGGAGCTCCCTGCCCGCGGCGCGATGGATCGCGCCGTCCACTCCCCCGCCACCCATCAATGACGAGTTGGCGGCGTTGACGATCGCGTCGACGTCGCGCGTGGTGATGTCACCTTGCAGGATTTCGAGCCGCATGGCGCCAGTCTTGCACGACACTCCGGTGGATGCACCAAAGTGCGGTAATTTGTGCCCATGGACATCACCACCGCCGATGGCTGGGGAGCCGCGATCTATGCCTGGATCATCCCCATGGTGGTGGGCGACGCGATCTTCCCGCCCATCCCGTCCGAAATGTTGGTGATCACCGGTGGCGCGCTGGCAGCGGAGGGCCGGGTCAACCTGTGGTTGGTGGGTTTGATGGCCGCCGTCGCCTCCTGGCTGGGCGACATGATTGTTTTCCAACTCTTCAAGCGTCGCTTGGGACACATCCTGGACCGTTGGGCGTGGGGCCGCAAAGTCCATCAGGGCATCCACCGGGCGATCGCCAGGGCCGGGCGATCCTCCACTTACGGCGCGATCATCGGAGCCCGGTTCATCCCCGGCGGGCGGCTGGCTGCGTCGGCTGCTTCCGGGATCGCAGAGGTTTCCTCCCGCGGCTTCAGTCTCTGCGCCGGCTTGGGCGGGCTGCTGTGGGCCACATGGCAGACCGGGCTGGGTTACTTTACGGGCTCGACGACGAAGCTTCCGTTCTGGGCGAGCTCACTGATCGGCGTCGGCGTGGGTCTGCTGATTGGCGTCGTGGTGGGCGTGATCGTCACGCATCGCCGGGGTGACCGCTCGCCGGTGGACGAGCCGGGCGAGCCGCCGCACCTTTAGGCGTCCCGGCGTCGGGCTCAAACCGGCGACCATTTCCCCCGTTTGCGACGCAGCACATAAAGGTTCCCTGTGAGCGCTACGCGTTCGACGGCGTCGCGCATCATGGCTGCCGACGCGCGGGCCTCGCTGTTCTCGCCCGGATAGTCGCGCGGCTCCACGAGGAAGCGGAGGCTGATTTGGGCGACGCCACCAACAATGTCGAGCTGATTGGATTCGACATGATGACGCGTTTCCAGGGCCTCAAGCGCAGCGGCCATTACCGACTCCGGCGGGTTTCCTGGTTTGAGCCCGGTGATCTTCAACTTGGTCTGGAACGACGGCATCCCTCAACCCTAAACGCTCGATGTGAGCGAGGGTCCGCCGAAAGACCCACATAAGTGAGCGAGGGTCGGACGGACGCAACCCTCGCTCACAAACAAGCCCTCCCGGCCGCACGCTCGCTCACATGATGTGAGCGAGCGTGCGCCGAAAGACCCACATAAGTGAGCGAGCGTCGGAAGGGAAGGAACGGAAGGAGCCGCTATCCCGTGTTCCGGAGGCCGGCGGCCACGCCGTTGACGGTGATGAGCATGGCCCGCTGGAGGCGTTCGTCAATCTCGGCGCCGGAAATGGAAGCCTCGCGGACGCGGCGCAACAACTCCACCTGCAGGTAACTGATGGGGTCGAGGTATTGGTCGCGGATTTCGAGGGAACGCTTGAGCGTCGGCTGGGCTTCCAAGAGCTCGGTTTCGCCGCTCAGGAGTTCCACCTCGGCAACCGTGAGATCGTACTCAGTACGGATTGCCTTGAACAGGTGGTGCAGCTCTTCCGGAACCAGCGAAGACACGTAGTGCCCGGCGATGTCCATGTCCGTCTTGGCCAGGGTCATCTCCACGTTGGAAATCACGGACTGGAAGAAGTGCCAGCGCTTCATCATTTCGGCAAGCTCAGCGGTGTTGCCTGCCTCGCGGGCTGCCTTCAGGCCTGAGCCCACGCCGAACCAGCCCGGAACGATCTGCCGGGACTGCGTCCAACCGAAGACCCACGGAATGGCCCGCAACCCGCCCAGTCCCGCACCGGAATCCGGCCGCTTGGAGGGCCGCGAGCCGATGTTCAGGGATCCGAGTTGCTCCACCGGCGTCGAGGCAAGGAAGTACGCCGGCAGGTCCGGATCGTCGATCAGGGAACGGTACTGGGCAAACGCGGCGTCGGAAATAATCTCCATGACGTGTCCGTAGCGCTCGCGCTCGTCGTCGGAGGTGCGCGGGGTGCGGTGCAGCGCGGAACCCTGCATCACGGCCGCCAGGGAGAGCTCAAGGTTTTCGCGGGCGAGCTCCGGCAAGGAGTACTTGTCCGAGATGACTTCGCCCTGCTCGGTGAACTTGATGGCGCCTTCAAGCACTCCGTTGGGCTGGGCCATGATGGCATCGTAGGTCGGTCCGCCACCACGGCCTACGGAACCGCCGCGGCCATGGAACAAACGGACGTTGACGCCATGCTTGGCGGCGACGTCGCGCAGCTTGCGTTGGGTCTTGTGGATCTCCCACTGGCTGGTCATGACACCGGATTCCTTGTTGGAGTCCGAGTAGCCGAGCATGATCTCCTGGACATCGCCACGCAGCCGTACCAGCTCACGATACGACGGGTCAGAGAGCAGCAAGTCAACGATTTCGGCCGAAGCACGCAGCTCTTCCACGGTCTCCAGGAGCGGGGCGAAGCCGATCTTGGCATACGGAGCCGCGCCGAACAGGTCAATCAGTCCGGCTTCGCGGGCCAGCACAGCGGCAGCCAGGACATCGTCCGCGCCGCGCGTCATGGAGATGATGTAGGTTTCGACGACGTCGGGCCCGTACGTCTGGAGGGCGTGGCGGATGCTGCGGAAGACGTCGTAGGTGCGGTCGCCGTCGCCGTCGAGCTTGATGGGGTGGCCGGACAGCGGGCGGCGCGAAGCCAGCTCCGCGCTCAGCCGCTCGAAGCGTTCGGCGCGGCTCAACTCGCCGTAGGGAGTTCCGACGCCGATCCGGTCCACCAACTGCCCGACGGCGTCGTGGTGGTAGTCGGCATGCTCACGGATGTCGAGGGTCGCCAAGTGCAGCCCGAAGGAAGCGATCGCCCGGCGGACCCGGGCCAGGGCGCCGTCGGCCACGAGCACAGCCGAGTGCTTACGCAGCGAGGCTTCCAACAGCTCGAGCTCTGCCAGGAGTTCCGAGGTGGAAGCGTAGTCGCGGCCGGGTTCGTGGTGGCTGGATGCGGACACGCGGCGGCCCGTGTTGATGAGCTTGGCCTTGATGCAGGTCAGCTTGAGGCGGTAGGGCTCCTGCGCGTTCAGCTCCAGGATGCGCTTGTCCAGGCCGGGCAGGTTCTTGAGGTCGACGGCGATCGAGTCCAGGAGGTCCTTTTCCGCGTCCACCAAGGCTGTGGAGTTGGAGAGGATGGAGATCAGTTCGTCGATCATCGAGATGCTGATCCGCACGGCGTGCTGGTTCTGCAGCTGCAGGATCTCTCGCGTGACCGAAGCGGTGACGTTCGGGTTGCCGTCGCGGTCTCCGCCGATCCAGGAACCGAAACGGATGGGGGCGTTGTGCGCTGGCAGCACGACGCCGTGCTCCCCCAGCAGCTCTGAAAGGTCCGTGAGCATTTCCGGCATGGCATCGGTCAGGATGCTGCTCAGGTAGTAGATGGCGTTGCGGGCCTCGTCCACGGGAGTGGGGCGGACCTGGCGCAGTTCATCGGTCTGCCACATCTGGTCGATGATCTCGGCGAGCTGGCGGTCCTGCCGACGACGGGCGGCCGTGCCCTCAACGGTGGATTCGGCCAGGACGTCCGAGAGTTTACGGATTTTGTCCAGCACCGAACGGCGGGAGGCTTCGGTGGGGTGCGCGGTGAAAATAGGGCGCACGTCCAGCTCATTGACGACGTCCTGCAGGGCTTTGGTTCCGGCCTCGTCGGCGATCTCGGCCACGGCTTTGGCCAACCAGCCGTCCTTTTCCTGACGGGTGCGCAGTCCACGGACGCGGTGCACTTGTTCGGCGGCGTTGGCGAGGTGGAAATAGAAGGCGAAGGCGCGGACCAGCTCGGTGGCTTCCTCAAGCGGCAATGAGGCGAGCAACTCACGGACCTGGGCGACGACGTCGTGCGCGCTCCACGGGCCTGTGGCATCGGCGCCGCCGCGGGCGGCTTCCTTGGATTCCTTGGTGAGCAGGCGCACCTGCTCGACGAGCTGGAGCAGCTCGGGGCCATGCTGGCGGACCAATGACTCTCCGAGAAGCGTGGAGACGCGGCGGACATCGGCCCGCAGTTCCGCGGCAAGGTCGGTGCTGAGATGTGCAGTGTCAACCATGAAAAATACCTTCTGGCGTTGGGTGTGGCCCGTACACTGCGCTGGATACTGTGAGCCGGATTACTAATATTTCCAAAGGAATCCTACCCGCAGCCCTGAGGCCGGTGGCAATCCGTCTCAAATGTTGTCGCGGGCTCCGCCTGCGCGCTCCGCCCGCCCGCTCCGGCCCAACTGACTAGCAGTTGTTGTCGTTATGAGCCGTCAAAACGACAACAACTGCTAGTCAGTTGGGTTCCGGGAATGGTGGCGACGGGTGCATGGTTAAGCCAACGAACACCGCCCCAAGCCGCTGGAGGAACCATGAGCGCAACAGCCCCCGCAAGCAACGCCCAGCTGGAACGCTGGCAACGTTTCCGCACCGGCCGCAACGCCGCCCTCGCTGCGGACCACGGCTGGCTGACCCTCACCTCTTTCCAGTGGCTCGAATCCGCACCCGCCGCCGTCGAGCTCGTCCCGGGGCTTTGGTCGACGGACGGCACGACGGCGACACTCACCGCGAGCGCGACCGACGGACTCACACTCGTGGAGACGGGAGCTCCCGTGGACGGCACGATTTCAGCCACCCTCCAGGACGAGGAATCGCTCATGTGGGTGCAGTTCGGCGGCTCGGATGGCACGGAAGTGGTGGTGGAACTTGCCATGCGCGCGGACAAGTACGCTATCCGGACCAGGGACGACTCCTCGCCCGTACTGACGGAGTTCGACGCTGTTCCCACCTTTGAATACAACCCGGACTGGGTGCTTGAAGGCCGCTTCGAGGCGTACCCCGAGCCCGTGGATGTGCCGATCGGGACAGCCAATCCTTTGGTGGATGGGGTGCACCGATCGGTAGGCGAGGTGGTTTTCCGGGCACCTGGACTTCCCCACGAGATCCGCCTGCACGCCGAGGCCGAGAAGCTCGGAGCCCTCACGGTGACCTTCCACGACGAGACGAACGGCAACACCACGGACGAATGGCGCAAGCTGGCCGTCTCGCGCCCCCGGCCCGACGGTTCCGTGGTCCTCGACTTCAACCGCGCCATCAACTACCCGAGCGCCTTCACCCCATATGGCACATGCCCCATGCCTGTAGCGGGAAATTCGATCGACGTGGCGGTCGAGGCCGGGGAGAAACTGCCGGCCGGCCGGATCGTCTAAACGCAACCGCCTAAACGCAGCAAACCAAAGCCGTTACATCTCCCCTGGACTCAAGGTACACTCTTCTTGGAAAGCGCTTACCAAGCGTCCTGAAACGACACCGACGTCAGCAGCCCCGCCTCCCGGGGACAGATGAGGAGAGCCATGGGCACCCTGTCCACGCCCGTCCCGGCAGAACGCAACCCGGCAGAACACAAACAGTCCGGCCATGAGCCCAGCAGGGTGGCCCTTATTGGGGTCCACGGCTTCGGCGCGCACCACCTGCAGAACCTCGAAAGGCTCCAGGCAAACGGCGTGGTGCGACTTGTTGCCGTGGCGGATCCGAATCCGCCCGCCCCCGGCGCCCTCCCGCCCAGAAC
>NZ_JBYSXB010000071.1:0-10099 GCF_058781765.1 Arthrobacter sp. FW306-1B-G06A
CCTGCCACAGCCCCAGCGCCAGCGCCAGCCCCAGCCCCATGCAAGGGAGCACGAGGCAGGGCACGCACTACCCGTTTGCCAAGTCGCCGGGACGGTTGGAAGAAAACCCATGCAGCGGCCGCCAGGACGAGAATGAGGAATCCGCTCACGCGACAGCTCCAAGGTGATCCGGGCGCGAGATCGGTCGTTGCGAGCCGGGCAGGGGCCCGGGCAGGAGCCCAGGGTCCAGTTCAAGGCGATCTGCGAGGTCCCCCCAAGCGGGACCAGGGACAGCAACACCCGCCCGCATTTCCACGGCAGGCACGATCGATGGGGCGGACGCGCCCACCGCCAACAATCCAATGCAGGAAATTCTTCTGCCGGCCGGTGTCCGCTCGACGTGGACCACTGCGTCCAATGCCGTTGAAAGCTGCAGTTGAACGGCTTCCCGGCTCAAGCCTGCAAGCGCGCCCAACGCCACGAGCCTGGCCGGGACGGCGGAGGCGGTGTTTGCGTGGATTGTGCCGCTGCCTCCCGTGTGGCCGGTATTGAGTGCCGTCAACAGCTCACGGACTTCCGCGCCCCGGCACTCACCCACGACCAACCGGTCCGGCCGCATCCGCAGTGCTTGCCGAACGAGTTCGCCAAGATCGAGAGCGCCACCGCCTTCAAGGTTCCCGTGCCTGGACTCAAGGGAAACCACGTGCGGGTGCACCGGGTTCAGCTCCGAGGCGTCCTCAATCAGGACGAGCCGATCATGCGGGCTGCTCAAGCCGAGCATCGTGGACAGCAATGTGGTCTTTCCGGAACCGGTGGCACCGCTGATCAGGAAGCTCAGCCTGCGATCAACCATGGCCTGCAACACCTGCTGGACCGGTGCCCCGAACATGCCTCCCGCACGCAACTCGTCGATCGAGAAAACCTCCTCGCGCCGAATCCGAACGGACAACAAAGTTCCGGCGGTGGAAATCGGAGGCAACACTGCGTGCACCCGGTATCCGCCGTCCAGGCGGACATCGACGCACGGCGAGCTGTCGTCCAAACGGCGTCCACCGGCCGCCACGAGCCGGGAGGCCAAGGCACGGATTTGAGGTTCGCCGTCGAAGTGCACCTGCGCCCGCTCCAGCCCCTTGCCGCGGTCGAACCACACCGAGTCCGGGCCATTCACGAAGATGTCCGTCACTGAGGCATCGCGGGCGAGCTGTTGGAGAGGTCCAAGTCCGCTCAGTTCGGCGCTGATGGATTCGACGGCGGCGAGCGCCCCCGCGGTCCCGAGTAGCCTGCCCGTGGCATGGACGGCCGCTGCCACGCGTGACGGAGTCACTGGACCGGCGTCGGCCATGACGGTTTCCCGGACGCTTTCAAGGAGTGCGGCGTCGAGGAGACGCGTGTTGCGACGGCGCTCGCCGTTTGGAAACCCAGGGGCACTCATACTGCGCCGTCGTCGAGTAGTTGAAGTACGGATTCCGCAAAGCGACGCACGGCCTTGCGCTTGCCGAATTCCAGAAGGCGTCCGAGCTCAGCGGCCGCGGCGGTGCCGCGGAGCTCGGGGAGCAAGCCATGAAGGGGCAGTCCCAGTGACTCGGCTATGAGCGGTCCGTCCAGGGCAGCACCGGCATTTCCACGGACCACCAAGGCTGTGTCCACCGGCGGCAGCTCCTGGAGAAGCCTGGCCGCGGCGACGGCTGCGCGGAGTTGGGCCGGTGCCAGGAGAAGAATCCTGTCGCAGTCCCAGGCAAAGCTGCCAAGCGATTCCGTTCCGCGGCCGATGTCGACAATGATCAGCTCATATCCCCGCCTCGCCGCATCAAGGACGGCCGCGACGGCCCCGGGCTCCACGTCCAGAGGGCGGTCGCGGCTGCCCGGCCAGGAAAGGAAGGAGAATCCTCCGGCGATGGGCAATGAGTCGCTTAGCTGCCCGGTACCGATGCTGCCGCTGGCATCGGCGAGATCGGGCCAGCGCAGTCCTGGCGCATCTTCAGCTGCCAGGCAAAGCTCAAGGCCTCCTCCGCGCGAATCGCCATCAACCAGCAGCGTCCGGATTCCGTGGACGGCCGCTTCCTGCGCCAGCCAGACCGCAGCCGTGGACGCACCCGCACCGCCGCATCCTCCTGTCACGCCGAGCACCAACCCTCCGGGGTCTGGATCATCCGAGCTACCGAGGTGCTCCGCCAGCCAGGCTGCGGCTTCCGGCAACACGGCCACACGTTCGGCCCCCAGGGCCGCTCCCAAATGCCACAACGAGTCCCCTTCACCGTTGAGGCCCAGCAAGACGGAAGGTGCACGACGACGGGGCGGAAGGTCGCGGATATCGCTGCCAAGAAGCACCATCCTCGCCGTATCCCACATGGGGAAGGCTGCCGATAGATCCATCGTTGTCCGGAGACTGGCGCCGACAGCGGCCGCGATCCTTTCGGTTTCTGCTTGTAGCCGGACGTTCCCCGTCACCAGAAGGACATCGCCGGAACTGGCGGGAAGCCACGGCTCCCCGGAGTCCCGATCTGGCTTCGTCCCGGACCGTGGACCGGATCTTCCGGGAAGGGGGTGGCCACGTTGAAGTACAGTCGAACCGCGCGCGCCGTCAGCGGCAGCCCGGCTTCCGCCGGGTCTGTGGTTCCGCTCAAGATGTTGCCCGCTCATGAAGCCACTCTTTCCGTTTCACCGCGGGCATTGAAGGCCCGTATCGGCGTATGTGGACAAAGCAGCCACAACGACCCCTGTGGGGGACGGGTCCGCGTTCGGACTGCATCGCCCCGGACGCTGCACCCCGGACAGCATCGCCCCGGACGCCGCACTACCCAGGCCACAAGCTTGCGGACGGCAACTGTCCGCAAGGTGCAAGATTCCACGGAATCACAGGGCAGAATTGTCAGCATGTACCTGCTGCTCGCCGCCCATCCAGACGGCGCAGCCATTCAGGAAATCAACGCTGCCGGAGTAGCCGTGGCGGAGCCGCGCGCGGTCCGAAAGGCGGATCTCGCCGTCGTCGTCAGCGGGTTGGAGAAGAGCCGTCCGCGCTGGGTCTGGAACCGGACGCAGGATTGGTACCCGGCGATGCTCCAGGCCGGGGTGGAACTGGAGCGTTGCCACGACCTCACACTCTGCCGCGCCATTCTGGTGCATTCTGAGTTCACGGCCCACACGGACTATGCCCGCAGCGCGGAGAAGCTCACGCAAGACGACGAAATGCCGGTTCCGCCGCGGGTCCTCCAGCCTCCCCCGCCGCCCGCCGAGCAGGACGCCCTGTTCGAGGACCTGGTCCCGCGCAGCATCCAGCCAAGCCTGGACGAGATCCGGGCCGAATTCGCGGCCCAGCAACATGCGCTCGGCCAGGCTTCCAAGGAAGAAGGCCGGCAGCACCGATTGAAACTGCTGCTGGCTGCGGAATCCGCCGGTGCCATGATCGCCGCCGAAATGCAGTTCACAGGTGTGCCGTGGCAGGAGGCGCTGCACGAAGAAATCCTGGAAGGCCACTTGGGTCCCCGCCCACCCGCCGGCCATCGGCCGGCCAGGCTCGAAGCTCTCTGCAACGAGCTTCGCGGGATTCTCCACTCTCCGAAGCTGAATCCGGATTCACCCCAGGACCTCATGCGTGCACTCCATCGGAACGGGATCGAAGTAAAAACCACCCGCCAGTGGGAACTCAAGGAATCGAAGCATCCTGCCATCGAGCCACTGCTGGAGTACAAGAAGCTCTCCCGTTTGTTCGCTGCCAACGGCTGGTCGTGGCTGGACGCGTGGGTGAGCGACGGGCGGTTCCGCCCCGAGTACGTGGTGGGGGGCGTGGTTTCCGGTCGTTGGGCGTCCAGGGGAGGCGGGGCGTTGCAGATCCCCCGCCAGATCCGGGGCGCGGTGCATGCCGACCCGGGGCACAAATTGATCGTCGCGGACGCCTCCCAGCTCGAACCCCGGGTTCTGGTGGCGCTCGCGCAGGACTCGAAGATGGCCGAGGCTGCCCGGGACAAGGACTTGTACGCCGGTATCGCCGCGCAGGGTTTCGGCGGCGACCGTTCGAAGGCCAAGATCGCCCTGCTGGGCGCAATTTACGGTGCCACCACGGGCGAATCCGGGCGCCTCATGCCACAGTTGACCCGGACCTATCCCCGGGCAGTCGGCTTCGTGGAACAGGCAGCCCGCGAGGGCGAAGGCGGCCGCACCGTGACCTCAAGGTTGGGGCGCAGCAGCCCGCCGCCGTCGGAACGCTGGATCCGCAGCCAACAATCCACGACGGCGGAAGAGCAGCGTCGTGCGGACAGCATCGCCCGCTCGCGGGGCCGTTTCACGCGGAACTTCGTGGTGCAGGGTTCCGCGGCGGACTGGGCGTCGTGCTGGCTTGCCGAACTTCGACGGCGGTTGCGCACCGCGCGTGCCGACGGCCTGCCTGCCGGGGAACTCGTGTTCTTCCTGCACGACGAAGTCATGGTCCACGCGCCTGCAGAGTCGGTGGAAGCGTGCATCAAGGCCATCGAAGAGGCCGCAGCCGCAGCGAAGGAACTGCTGTTCGGGCGGGTTCCGGTGGAATTTCCGGTGAGCGTCGCCGTCGTCGATTCCTACGACAAAGCGAAGTAATCGGCGCTATTGCCCCGCGCCCGACAGCAGAGGACGATTGCCCCGTGGGACACAAAGGCCACGCACCGCTGGCTGCATACATCGCCTTCCAACTGACCGCTCTGGAAGGACAATTGCCGCTGGTTGCAGCGGCCGATCCGGAAGCCGTACACAACGCCAGGCTCGCCCTTCGCCGGCTCCGTTCAGTGCTTAGCTGTTATCGCGGCATGATTCCCAAACTCCCCCGGACCGCCCGCGAGGAAGTCAGTTGGCTCGCAACTTCGCTCGGCGAGTCCAGGGACGCTTATGTCCTGGCGCAAAGGATACGGCTGTCCCTGGACACCAAGGACTCGTGGAAAAACCCCGGGACCGTGCGCCAGGCCGTGGAGGAACTGGAAGCGTCCAGCGCCCGGCTGGCCGCTGCCCTGGGTGGGCACAAGCGCAGCAAACGCACGGTGCGGGCCGCAAGGGCAGCCCTGTTGGAAGTGCCCACCGCAAGGGAATACAAGCACCCGACGGCGGACCTCGCGGAGCGCCTCCAAGGCCGGTGGGAGCGGCTGCAGCACAGCCTCGCGGAGCAGGCAGGCAGCAACGACCCGGAGGTCCGTAACGCCGCACTCCACCAGGCGCGCAAAGACGTCAAGTGCCTCCGTTACTCAGTGGAGGCAGTTGCGGACGCCTTCAGCCATCACGCTTCGGGCGTGATCCAACCGGCGATCGCCCTGCAGCGGTTGTTGGGTGAGCAACATGACGCTGTCGTGGCCGGCGAATGGATCAGGGAACTGGCGAAAAACCCCGGCGTCGACGCGGAAGATGCCCAGAGGCTGGAATCGATGGAGGCCCGGCGGCGACTCAGCGCGGAGGAAGAGTTCCGGATGGCAATCGCCGAATATCCGGTGCCGGCGCCACGGCGCGCACTGATCTTTTGAAGCCCGGAACCATAACCGCCGGCGGCCCCGAAAGCGAGTCATATGGCGGAAATGAACCCGGCATGACCCGGGCAAGTAATGTACCCCAAAGTAACTTCAGCACGCCCCTTCCTTCTCGATAGTCTCGTCTTGTGGCGTTCGACGTGAGGGGCGCCACAGTGCAAAGACGCACTCACTGCGCAAGTCACTGTGCGGGCAGTATCCAAGGGGGAACAGCAAAATGGCTGGACGATTCGAAATTCTCAAAGACGGCGAAGACGGCTACCGGTTTCGGTTGACGGCCGCCGATGGAACCTTGGTGGCGGAATCGCCACAGTTCAAACACCTGAAAGCCGTAGTGGACGGCATCAACGCCGTGCGCGAAAATGCCGCCACGGGCATCGTCGTGGATCGCTCAAAAACCGTCCGGCGCGCGGCATAGCCGGAGCCAGTGGCGGGCGAGCGGTCTGCCTGCGCAAGGCACATTGCTAGAGGCTAGATCTCGATCTCAAGCACGCGCTCCGTGTCCCACGGAACCGTCCAGCCCAAAGCGTCGAACAAACCGCTGAGCACCATCCCGGTGAAACCCCAGACCACGAGCCCGTTGACTTGGAAGACCGGGCTCGAGAAAGTCCGGCCGAGCCGCGTGAGCGTCCCGGTGTATCGATTGTCGGGATCCAGGAGATCACGCACCGGTACGCGGAACACCTGGGCGGATTCGGCGTAGTCCACCACCCTCACGGGCGACGGCGACGCCCACCACGCCAAGACCGGCGTGACCACAAAATTGCTGCGGATCAGGCCGAGTTCCGGCATGACACCCAGCACCTGGACGCCACCGCTGTCCAGGCCTGTCTCCTCCACCGCTTCCCGGAGGGCTGCCGCGACGGCGGACTCATCCCCGGGATCGATGCTGCCGCCGGGGAACGCCACCTGCCCGGGATGGTCGTCCAGGGTGTGGGCGCGCTCCAGCAGCAAGACGTCCAAGTCCGCGGGGGCCACTGGTTTCCCGGATTGGGCGGGGACGTCGTCCAAGACGCCGAAGAGCATGAGCACGGCCGCTTTCCGTGCCTTGTCCGGATCGACGGTTGCAGCGGCAATCCGTGGATCAGGGCCGGGATGGAGGCCCGAATCGATCCTGGTGATGAGGCTGACGAGATCCTCGAGCGCCGTCATGCCGGCCTCCTTTGCGATTCCATGCGAATCTCCGCCGCGCGGTGGGTCTCGGCAAGCAATTTTTCGAGAAGCGCTTCGTTGCCGGGCGCCAGTTCGTATTTGAGCAACTTGGCTGCTTTGACGGGATCCTTTTCGCCTTCACCGTAACTCGGGCACCAGTTGGCCACTGCACACGCTCCGCACGCCGGCCTGCGCGCGTGGCAAACCCTGCGGCCGTGGAAAACAACGCGGTGGGACAGCATGGTCCAGTCCTTGGGCTCGAACAGCTCGGCGACATCGAACTCGATCTTCACCGGGTCCTCGGACGTCGTCCAGCCAAACCTGCGCGCGAGCCTGCCAAAATGCGTGTCTACGGTGATTCCCGGGACGCCGAACGCGTTGCCAAGCACCACATTCGCCGTTTTGCGCCCGACGCCGGGCAGTGTCACCAGGTCTTCCAGCCGGCCGGGAACCTCGCCGTCGAACTCGTCCACCAAACGCGTGCTGAGCGCCAGGACGTTCTTCGCCTTGGCACGGAAGAAGCCGGTGGGCTGCAGGATCGCCTCCAGCTCGGCAAGCTCGGCCTCGGCCATGCTCCGGGCATCCGGATAGCGCGCGAACAGGATCTTGGTGACCTGGTTGACCAGCACATCGGTGGTCTGGGCGGACAGCACCGTGGCCACGACCAACTCGAACGGGTTCCGGAAATCAAGCTCAGCGTGGGCGTAGGGATAGAGCTCAGCAAGCGCCTTGTTGATCTTGCGCGCACGCCGCTTCAAAGCCAGCGGGGTTTCGACGACGGTGTCCACGGCGGGCCAGGCTAGCCGCGTTCGATGTGGCTGAGATCGCGCAGGACGCCCACACTGCCGTCAGTATCCTGCACGAGGAATTCCGCGCCGCGGTCTTCGAGGGCCAGGACCCACGCGCCCGGTTCGATGGTGAAGGCGGGCATGCCGGTGTGCTCGTCGACAACGACGCGGGGATGGGCCACGGCGAACCAGAATGCCTCGTACCCGGAGGCGTGGCCGGATTCGTCCGTTCGCGTGGCTGGATCGACGGTGGCGCCGATGGGCTCGTGAACCCGGGGCTGATCGACCGTGCCGATGTGCTGGGTGGCCGGTCCCGAGCCTGCGTGCGGACCGCCGACGATGGGCGTAGCCATGGTGGCAGTAGGCAGGTGCTTGGGCTCCTCGGGCGTCGGCGCGTGCACCTCCCGCCCGCGGTCGGCAACTGCAGCCTCGGCGGGTACGACGGCGGCCGGCCCGGCAGGCGCGACGGCTGCGGCTTCGGTGGCTGCGGGTTCAGGGACAGGTTCGTTGGTGGCCGCAGCGGCCGTTTCCGGGGCAGCGACAGGCGCGGCTGCGGCAGGTGCTGCGGGTGCCGGCGCGGCAGCGGCGGGGATCTCCTCTGCTGCCAAGCTGGCCGGTGCCGGGCTGGCAGGCTCCGGCTTGGGCTTGACCGGCTTCGGCACCGCAGGCTTGCGGGTTGGAACGGTCGATTCCCGGGCCACAACGTGAGCTGGCTGTTCTGCACGGTCCTGGAAATCGTCGCGGAGGAACGGCAAGTGGGGAGCCAGGACCGTCGCGGCCAGAAGACTTACTGAGCCGATAAGTCCGACGAGCACGAAGACGGTAAACGCGCCTGCTGCGGACAGGAAGAACAGGGTCAGGGCGAACGACGCCACGACGGAAGCGAACTGGTCGGTCGAAAGGGAACCGATCCTCACGATGTTCCCCGGCTGCAGGCGCCGGGCAACGAACAAGGCGGTAACGACGAGGGGAAGAATGATCCCGAGTGCCAGGAAGAAAAGGTTGTCGAGGTTCCACAAGTTATAGCGCCCGCCAAACATCGGCAGGAGGGACCCCACAAACATCACCAAGGTGGAGCCGAAAACGGTCAGGTCCCGGATAGTGAACGGACCCAGCACGGCCTGGTACTTCGGGGAGGTCACGCTGCCGGGCTCTGGCGCCCCGGATCCAGCTGCTGCTTCGGGGGCCGACCCGGGCGCGAGTGCACCGTATTTCGGACCTTGGCTCGTCTGGTTCATGTGCAAATCTCCTTAGTACGGCGGTGTTCCGGACGCCGCCGCCCAAGGCTGCACCCAGTAATTTCCGGGCCGGACCGGGCGGCAAGTTCTCGCGTCTCGAGACCTCTTCAGCCTATGCCACGCATCTGACAGTCCACTAGTTGGCATCGGCGCGGAGGCAGGCACGCCGCGCCGTAATATTCCCCGCCTTGGGAGCCAAGCGAAAGCCTTCAGCACCGTTCGGCGCGAATCACCGGCCGCTCACGGTCCGGATTGTGACCGCAGACACTTGTTGTCGGCTCAAAACGCTAAGGTGGGTTCCGGAAAAGCTCTTTGCGGAATCCCGTGAGGCGCCGCAGCCCAACGCCGTGCACGATTGGCGCGTGGGGCGGCCCCGACACGGGACAACCGCGCGGCAGAGATCGATGAATGATGAGGTTCACATGTCCCAGGACGCCAATGGATCGACGACCACCGCTGCACCCGGATCCGACGGGGCAGGCAACGGCGACGCCCTCGAAAACCTTCTCCACGAAAACCGGAAGTTCGCGCCCACCCCTGAGTTCGCGGCCAACGCGGTAGTCGGCGCCGAAGTCTATGCGGAAGCCAATGCGGACCGTCCCGCGTTCTGGGCGAAGCAAGCCCGGGAACTGCTGGACTGGGACACGGACTTCACCGAAGCCCTGGACTGGTCCAACCCGCCGTTCGCGAAGTGGTTCGTCGGCGGGCAAGTCAATGCCGCGTACAACGCCCTGGACCGGCACGTGGAGAACGGGCTCGGGGACCGGGTGGCCATCCATTTCGAGGGCGAACCGGGCGACACCCGCTCCTACACCTACGCGCAGCTGACCGACGAGGTGAAGAAGGCCGCCAACGCTTTCGAGTCGCTCGGTGTGGCCAAGGGTGACCGGGTGGCCGTGTACCTGCCCATGATTCCCGAGGCCGTGATCACGATGCTGGCCTGTGCCCGGATCGGGGCCGTGCACTCGGTGGTGTTCGGCGGGTTCTCCGCCGATGCCCTGCGCTCCCGGATCGATGACGCCGAGGCCAAGCTCGTGGTCACCGCCGACGGCACCTACCGGCGCGGGAAGCCCAGCCCGCTCAAGCCGGCCGTGGACCAGGCCCTGTCCAAAGAGGGACATTCGGTCCGGAACGTCGTGGTGGTCAAGCGCAACGGCCAGCCGGTGGACTGGCACGAGGGCCGGGACCAGTGGTGGGAGGACACGGTCGGCGTCGCCTCCGGTGAGCACACCGCCGTCGGGCATGACGCCGAACACCCGCTGTTCATCCTGTACACCTCCGGGACCACGGGCAAGCCCAAGGGCATCCTGCACACCACCGGCGGGTACCTCACCCAGACCGCGTACACGCACAAGGCGGTCTTCGACCTGCACCCGGACACGGACGTGTTCTGGTGCACCGCCGACGTCGGATGGGTCACCGGCCACTCGTACGTCGCCTACGCCCCGCTGGTCAACGGCGC
>NZ_JBYSXB010000072.1:0-10015 GCF_058781765.1 Arthrobacter sp. FW306-1B-G06A
CTCCCGCCCAGAACCGCGGTATTCAGCAACTTGGACGAGCTCTTGGCGGGAACCCCCGCGTTGGACCTCGTCATTGTGGCCACCCCCATCCAGACGCACGCGCAACTCGCCCTCACGACGCTCCCCCACGCCGATCTGTACCTCGAGAAGCCTCCAGTCGCTTCCCTCGCCGACTTCAATCGCCTGCAGGAAGCCGCCACCGCAGCCGGCAGAATCGTCCAGGTCGGCTTCCAAAGCCTCGGATCCCGGGCCCTCCAGGCCATTGATGAACTCCTTGCGGCGGGAGAGATCGGCACGCTCCTGGGCATCTCGGCCACCGGGCGTTGGGTGCGTGACCGCGCCTATTACAAACGCTCACGATGGGCGGGTAAGCGCAGCCTTGACGGCGTCGACGTCGTCGATGGGGTGGCGACCAACCCCCTGGCCCACGCCATCGCCACAGCGCTGAGGATCGCCGGGGCGAAAACCGTGGACGATCTTGCGTCCGTGGATACGGACCTGTACCGCGCCAACGACATCGAAGCCGACGACACCTCCGTCATCCGGATCCGCACCGCAGCGGGCGTGCCCATCACGTGCGCGCTCACCCTGTGCGCCGCCGAGTCCGTGGAACCGTACATCACCCTGCAGGGCAGCGAAGGCACTGCAGTGTTCCATTACACCGAAGACCGCCTCACTGTCAGCTCTGCCGCCGGGAAGCGCGAAACCGTATACGGCCGGGTGGACCTCACCGAAGACCTGCTGGAGCATCGTCGCTCGGCGCCGGGCTCCGCAACCGCGCCGCTGATCAGTCCGCTCGCGGACAGCGGGGCCTTCATGCAGGTCCTCGAAGCCATCCGCACCGCGGAATCTCCGGCGCTGATCCCGGAGCAGTACGTCACCTGGGAGGGCGAAGGTGACGCCGCCCGTGCCGTAGTCGACGGAATCGAAGACGCCCTGGAACGCGCGACGGCGGCGCACGCCACCTTCAGCGAACTCGGCTTGCCTTGGGCGCGTCCAGCCGTTGACGCCGGAAGGCCGGTTTTGAGCCTGCCCGACGGCGGCGAGCTTGGCGGCGCCGCCCTGTTGGCGACCGTTCAGAGCGGTACAGGCCTTGCCACGCGGCTCTCCCCGCGGCCCTATCTGCACCCGGTCCGCACACTGGCCGGAGTCCCCGTAACTGATCACCTGCCGGCAGACCACCCCTGGCACCTTGGCGCGGGATTCACCTTGCAGGATGTGAACGGGACCAATTTCTGGGGCGGCAAAACGTACATCCGCGCGTCGGGCCGTTACGAAGAACGGCAAGACCATGGGCGCATCATCGAGCGCTCCACAGTGTCCGGGCCCGGCTTGCTGGAGCAGGAATTGAGTTGGCAGGCACCGGACGGCGCCGAACTTCTCCGCGAACGCCGCACCACCGGCTCCCGGCAGCTCGACCGCCGCACCTGGCAACTGGAGCTAAGAACAGAACTGACCGCCGTCGTCGACTCCTCGCTGGGCAGCCCCGGCTCAAACGGCGCCCCCGGAAGCGGCTACGGCGGCTTTTTCTGGCGCTTGCCTGCGTGCACCGAAGCTGAGGTCTTCACTGCCGAAGGTCGCGGCGAACCCGAAGTCCACGGCTCGGCGTCACCGTGGCTGGCTTGGGCAGCCGACTTCCCTGGAGGCCCCGCCACCGTGGTGTTCGCTGCCCCGGCTGAGGCGCCGGATCCTTGGTTCGTCCGGATGGCGGATTACCCCGCAGTGGGTTCGGCCCTCGCGTGGGACCGGCCAGTGGTGCTTGCCGCAGGCGACTCCTTGGTCCGCACGTTCACGGTGTGGCTCGTCGACGGCAGGCTGTCTCCGGCCGAGGTTGCCGAGCTGATGGCCAACAGGGTCTCCGCCGGAGGCTAGGCACGCAGGAGGGCGGGACACGCAACGTGCCCCGCCTTTCCCAGACCCGCGCCGCGCCGTTAGGCGTACGGAAGCACGAGTTCCGCGTAGCGCTGCTTCATCGTTTCCAGGACTGAATCGCCGTCTGCGTCCCAGATGTCCTGGTTGAAGATCTCCACTTCGATGTCGCCTGTGTATCCGGCGTCTCGCACCCAGGCGCCGATCGTCGCGAAGTCGATCACGCCGTCGCCCATCATGCCGCGGGACAGCAGGGCGTCGGCGGCGATGGGGAGGTTGAAATCGCACACCTGGTAGGAGGCGATCCGGTTTTCCCGGCCGGCCCGCTGGATCTGCTGCTTCAGTTCCGGGTCCCACCACACGTGGAAGGTGTCGACGGCGACGCCCACCGCCTTCGCGTCGTAAGGCGAGGCGAGGTCGAGCGCTTGGCCCAGCGTCGAGATGAGGGCCCGGTCCGCTGCGTACATCGGGTGCAGGGGTTCGAGCACCAGCCGGACCCCGTGTTCGACGGCGAAGGGCACCAGGTCCTCGAGGCGGTCGGCCACGCGCTGGCGGGCCGCGACGACGTCCTTCTCTCCCGGGGCGAGTCCGCCGACCACCAGGAACAGCTCCTGCGTATCCAGGGCCACGGCTTCGAGGATGGCTGCCCGGTTGTCCGCCACAGCGGCGGCCTGCCCTTCGGCGTCGGCGGCTGTGAGGAAGCCTCCCCGGCAGAGGGAGGAAACGCGAAGTCCGGCGTCCTTGATCAGCTTGGCCGCTTTGTCCAGGCCGGTGTCGGCGACGATGTCCCGCCACGGGCCGATCGCCGGGATCCCGGCACGGACGCAACCGTCCACCGCCTCGGCGAGGGTCCATTTCTTGGTGGTGGCGCTGTTCAGTGACAATCTGGAAAAGTCGGACGGCCGCGAAAAGCCGTTCATGCGCTCACCCCGTTGATGCGGAGGTAATCGGACATGCGGAAGGCGGCCAACGCGGGATCGCTCAGGAGCCCGGCCTGGTCGGCGAGTTCGAAGGTGCGTGCCAGGTGGACCACGGAGCGCCCGGAATGCAGCCCGCCGACCATTTGGAATCCGGGCTGTTTGCCGTTGAGCCAGGACATGAAGGCGATCCCGGTCTTGTAGTAGAACGTGGGGGCGCTGAAGATGTGCTTGCCCAGTTCGCGGGTGGAGTCCAGGATGGCGCGCGCGTCCGCGGCGTCGCCGGCGTCGTACTTCTGCAAGGCGACCGAGGCGGCAGGGTAGATCGCGGCGAAGATGCCCAACAGCGCGTCCGAGTGGTGGGCGCCGTCGCCGTCGATCAGTTCCGGGTAGTTGAAATCGTCGCCGGTGTAGAGGCGGACGCCCTCCGGAAGGGCTGCACGCAGGGCAACTTCATGCGAAGCGTCCAGCAGCGAGACCTTCACTCCGTCCACCTTGTCCGCGTGGTCCCGGATCAGGCCAAGGAAGGTTTCCGTTGATTCGGCGACGTCGTCCGATCCCCAGTAGCCGGCCAGTGCGGGGTCGAACATGGTCCCGAGCCAGTGCAGGATGACGGGCTGGTCCACCTCACTGAGGAGCGTGGAGTAGACCTGCAGATAGTCCTCAGGGCTTGCTGCCACCTTGGCCAGCGCCCGCGACGCCATGATGATGACCTTCGGTCCCGCTTCACTCACGACGGCGATCTGCTCGCGGTAGGCGTCCAGCACGGTCTTGATTCCGGCGGGCCCCTCGGGGACAGAGTCCAGGTCCAGCTGGTCAGTTCCGGCACCGCAAGAGACGAGGTCCCTGACGGTCTTCCCGGCGGTAGCGGTGTTGCCGGATGCCACCACGGATGCCGCTTCGACGCCGGTTCGCTTGATGAGCTGCTGCGTGGCGGCCCAGTCCAGGCCCATGCCTCGCTGGGCGGTGTCCATGGCGTCGGCAACACCCAGGCCGTAGGACCACAGCTCGTGCCGGTACGCCATGGTGGCGTCCCAGTCCAAGCGCGCGGGGGCACCCGGGGTGTTGTCGGCCGTTGCTTCGGGGATCACGTGCGCCGCGGCGTAGGCACGCCGTGAGGTCAAGGGCGACGTCGGCCTGGCCCACGACGTTGCCGGCCGCACCTTGTAGAGGCGGGTCCCGCCGTCGTGGTTTGGAAGGAGGAGGGAAGTCATCAGAGCACGATCTCCGGGATGTCGATGGTGCGGCGCTCGGCCGAGGACTGCAGGCCGAGTTCTGCGAGCTGCACGCCGCGGGCGGCGGAAAGCAGGCCGAAGCGGTGCTCCCGGCCGGCGACGACGTCGCGCAGGAATTCTTCCCATTGCAGCTTGAAGCCGTTGTCCAGATCGGCGTTCGCGGGAACTTCCTGCCACTGGCTGCGGAAGGACTCCGTAACGGGCAGGTCCGGGTTCCAGACGGGCTTGGGGGTGTGGGCGCGCTGCTGCGCGACGCACTTGTTCAGGCCCGCGACGGCGGACCCGTGCGTGCCGTCGATCTGGAACTCCACGAGTTCGTCGCGGTAGACGCGGACCGCCCAGGAGGAGTTGATCTGTCCGACGACGTCGTCCCCGCCAGGGGTCTCTAGCTCGAAGATGCCGTAGGAGGCGTCGTCGGCCGTGGCCTTGTATTCCTTGCCCTGTTCGTCCCAGCGGGTCGGGATGTGCGTGGCCGTCTTGGCATTGACGCTCTTGACCTTGCCGATGATGCCTTCAAGGACGTAGTTCCAGTGGCAGAACATGTCCGTTGTCATGCCGCCGCCGTCTTCCTTGCGGTAGTTCCAGGACGGGCGCTGCGCCGCCTGGACGTCGCCTTCGAAGACCCAGTAGCCGAATTCGCCGCGGATCGAGAGGATCCGGCCGAAGAAGCCTTCGTCCACCAGGCGGCGCAGCTTGACCAGCCCCGGCAGGTACAGCTTGTCGTGCACCACGCCGGCCGTGACCCCGGATTCCTTGCCGATGCGGGCCAGCTCGATGGCCTCCTCCAGCGTCTCCGCCGTCGGCTTCTCGGTGAAAATGTGCTTTCCGGCGCGCATGGCCTTCTTCAGCGTCGCCGCGCGGAGGCTCGTCATCGACGCATCGAAAACGACGTCGACCGTGGGGTCGTTGATAACTGCGTCGAGGTCGGTGGACCACTCGGACACCTTGTGGAGTTCGGCGAGTTCGCGGATCTTCGCTTCGTTGCGGCCAACCAGGATCGGTTCGACCTGGACGCGGGTGCCGTCTGCCAAGGTGAAGCCCCCGGCGTCGCGGATGGGAAGGATGGAACGCAGCAGGTGCTGGCGGTAGCCCATCCGGCCAGTGATGCCGTTCATGGCGATCCTTATGGACTTTGTTGCTGTAACAGAATTGGTGCCCATGAGTCCTTCTTCAGATGGAAAGCAATAAGGTGGGAAAGCGCATTCCCAATGCATTCATGATGACACGCCGCCCCGGGTCTGGCAATCGCTTTCCCACTGCTAGTTGGGCCTGCAATAATCGGATGTTGCTGAAAGTGCCCGAGACTGAGGCTTTGAAGAGGAGTTGTCCGTGACTGCAAGCACGCTGTCCGAAGTGGCCAAACTGGCCGGCGTCTCCCCCGCCACGGCCTCCCGGGTGCTCAATGGTTCCGCCAGGACGCCCGCACCGGACATCGCCGAGCGCGTCCGCCAGGCGGCAGACACCCTGGGCTACATCGCGAACGCCCAGGCCCAGGCCCTGGCGAAATCCAGCACAGGCCTCATCGGCCTGATCGTGCACGACATCGCGGACCCCTATTTTTCCGCCATAGCGCAAGGCGTACAGGCCGCGGCACGGCAAGAGCGCCGCATGGTGCTGCTCGCCACCACCAACGGCACGCCCGCCGAGGAGAAGGACGCCGTCGCCGCCTTCGCTGCACGGCGGGCGGAGTCGATCGTCATCGCAGGATCGCGTTCAACCCGTTCCGAAGACGCCCGCGCGAACACCGAGCTAGCCGCCGAACTGGACCGCTACTGCCGCAACGGCGGGCGAGTGGGCGTCGTCGGGCAAGCGATCCTGGGCGTCGCCGAAACGGACAACTACCGCACCATCGCCGTTCCGAACGAACAACTTGCGCAGGATCTGGCGCGGGAGTTGGCGCGCACACACAAAGGGCCGTTCGTCATCGTGGCAGGTCCAGAAGGGCTCACAACTTCGGATGAGCGCGTTATGGGATTCCAACGCGGCTTGTCCGACGCCGGCCAACCCGCCGCGGATGTTGTGCACGTCGCGTTCAACCGGAACGGCGGTTTCGACGCCGGCATTGAGCTTGCCTGGCGGATCAAGGCCTCCGGCCAGTCGGCGCCGGAGCAGCGTTTGTGCATTTTCGCGAGCAACGATGTCATGGCCATCGGCGTGGCCGCCGCGTTGAGGGACCAGGGGCTCAGGATCCCCCACGACGCCAGCCTCGCAGGATTCGACGACATCCAATGGCTCCGGGACTTCCGGCCGGCGCTCTCCACCGTAAGCCTGCCACTCGAAGAAATCGGACGGCTTGCAACCATTGCGGCCCTTTCCGACGACGACGGCGGCGGTCCAGCCGCCGTCGCGGGCAGCGTCACCCTCCGCAAGAGCACGGGTTCGCCGTAGTTCCCCTGGCTCGCGGCCGCTCCATCGATGACGTGATCGCGCCGGGCCGAGCGTCTCTCGCCAGTGTGACCGACGCAACAACTTAACCTTGACAGCACGGCCGCGCGGGTGTCTCATGGAAAGCGCTTACCAGATGGGAAAGCGCATACCAAGCGGAAGTTCAGTCCGATTCTTGCAATGGCGCCGCACTCCTGCTGGAAACCACACCCAAAGACGGGAAGGCCCTTCCATTGGCCCCAACCTCTTGTCCAAAGGAGGACAATATGAAGATCGACGCGAGCAGGCAGCGAAGTTCAATCGAACCGCGACAGTCCAGCACCACGAGGAAAGCGGCAGCCAGCGGCTGGATCGGCAGCGCCCTTGAGTACTACGACTGGTTCATCTATGCACAGGCCGCCGCTCTGGTGTTTCCCGGCGTCTTCTTTCCTGCCGGAAACCCGACCGTGGCGCTGATCGCTTCCCTTGGCACATACGCCGTGGGCTACGTTGCCCGCCCCATCGGCGCATTCGTCCTGGGACAGTGGGGCGACAAGCATGGCCGTAAGAATGTCCTGGTCCTGGCGATGCTCATGATGGGCGCTTCGACCTTCGCCGTCGCACTGCTGCCTACCTACGGCCAGGTCGGCCTCCTGGCGCCCGTCCTGCTGGTCGCCGTCAGGCTCATCCAGGGCTTTGCGGTGGCCGGCGAACTCAGCGGGGCCAGCGCCATGATCGTGGAGCACGCACCTTTCGGACGCCGGGGCTTCTATGCAAGCTTCGCGCTCCAGGGCACCCAGGCCGGGCAAATTATCGCCGCCGCAGTCTTCCTCCCGCTCTCGGCCATGCTCTCCAGTGAATCGTTCAAATCCTGGGGCTGGCGCATTCCATTCCTCCTCAGCGCCCTCGTGGTGTTCGCAGGCTACATGATCCGCCGCCGGGTCGAAGAAACCCCCATCTTCACCGAAGAAAAGGCACACCAAGAGATCCCGAAGATGCCGATCGTCCGCGTGCTGCGCGAAAGCGGTCTCAACGTGGTTCGCGCAGTCTGCATGACCCTGGTCAACGTCGTCGGTGTCACCGTGGCAGTCTTCGGTGCCGCGTACGCCACCCAGCCGGGCTACGGCGTCGGTATGAGCACCACCGTCTACCTCTGGATCCCGGTCCTGGCGAACGTCGTCGCCCTGGCCCTTATCCCCTTGTTCGGAGATCTGTCGGACCGGTTCGGCCGCAGGCCGTTGATGATCTTCGGCTCATTGAGCTCCGGCGTGCTGGCCTACGCCTATCTGTACGCGGTCAGCCAGAACAACGTAGTGCTCACGATCATCCTCTCGATCCTCATGTGGGGCACGCTCTACCAAGTCTGGAATGCAACGTTCGCCAGCTACTTCCAGGAACTCTTCCCCGCGCGCACCCGAGTCACGGGATTCGCCATCTCGCAGAACATCGGCCTTGTCATCACCGCGTTCCTTCCGAGTATCTTCGCGGCAATCGCCCCGCCAGGGTCCGCGAACGTACCGCTCATCATCGGGTCCATCTGCTTCGGAATCTGCATCATCGGCGCCGTGGCCGCTTGGTCGGCCCGGGAAACGTACCGTATCCCGCTCAATCAGCTGGGCACGCCGGACGCGACCCCGGTTCCCCGCGAGGAATACCGCCAGTTCCGGGCCGGCACCCGGTAAGCTGCGCTATTTTGCGGCTCTTCGCCGCCTACGAATGAAACGATTCACAGAAGGTAGGAACCTCGATGCGCGTCTGCTTCCGCTCCTCGGTCAAACCCAGCCATATTCCGGAGTACCGGCGGCGCCACGCGGCCGTCTGGCCGGAGATGCTGCGTGAACTCAAGGCAGCCGGATGGAACAACTATTCGCTGTTCCTGGCTGACGACGGGCTGCTGGTGGGGTACGTGGAATGCGACGATTTCGATGCGGCCCGGGCCCGCATGGCCCTGACTGACGTGAATGCCCGCTGGCAGGCGGAAATGGCGCTCCTGTTCGAAAACGACGCACAGGCACCCGACCAAGGATTCGTCCAGCTCACGGAAATCTTCAATCTCGAGGACCAGCTGTTCCGGGGTTGAGGCCTTGGGTTCCGAAAACCGGGGCTTGTTTCCCATCGCCGCGCTTCAAGCTCCGGTCTGGGAAACAAGCCCCGGAAGTGCTCTGCCCCTTGGAATTCCGGACAGCGGCCCAGTGTGGTACTTTCCGCAAGAACGAATTGGGGCTTGCCTAAGACTTCCGGGCATGTTTATTGGGGGCGTTGTGGTTTCTTTGAGTGCACGGATAAAGCGTGAAACTGCCAGTGTGGCAGCGACCGTGGGGATCCTACTGCTTTTGTCTGGCTTGGCGGCGCCCGCAGCAGAGGCGGATACAGCCTCTGCTCCGGCACCGACACCCTTAGCGCTCATGGGTACCACCTCGAAACCCACCGCCGAGGGCGCATTTATCCCGTTGGCTCCGGCGCGGTTCCTGGATACCCGAAACAGTGCTCCCGTGGGCCCTGATGGAACGGTGTCCTTCCAAGTTGGCGGGGTGAACGGGATTCCGGCCAATGCGGCGGCGGTTACTTTCAATCTCACAGTTACCGATCCCACGTCCTTCGGGTTTATTACCGCATATGCTTCCGGGACCAACCGACCTGACGCATCCAACGTGAACTTCGCCGGCGGCCAGACCGTTCCGAACTCCGTCACGGTCCCGGTAGGGGCCGACGGAAAGGTCACCCTGTTCAACCGCTCGTCGGGAACCACCCAATTGATCGCTGATGTCTCGGGCTACTACCTCCCTGGAGCGCCGACTGTGCCGGGCGCCTTCGTGCCTGTCGCACCCGTCAGGCTCTTGGAAACCCGGACCAGCGCTCCCGCGAGTCCGGACGGGACAGTGTCCTTCCAGGTCGGTGGGTTGGGTAGGATTCCGGCGACGGTCTCGGCAGTCACGTTCAATCTCACTGTTGTGAACCCGACGTCGTACGGGTTCATCACCGCCTACGCTTCCGGCACACCTCGCCCGAACTCCTCCAACGTCAACTTCGCAAAAGACCAGACAGTTCCGAACTCGGTCACCGTCCCCGTCGGCTCCGACGGAAAGGTCACCCTTTTCAACCGCTCGTCCGGCAGCACCCAACTGCTCGCCGACGTATCCGGCTACTACGTTGCCGGGACGCCGACTGTAGCAGGTGCATTTGTTCCCGTAGCGCCCACACGCTTCCTGGATACCCGCAACAGGGGTCCTGTGGGGGCTGACGGGGTGGTGTCTTTCCAGGCAGGTGGGGCGAATGGAGTTCCAGCCAACGTTGCGGCAGTTACTTTCAACCTCACTGTCACGGGCCCGACGTCGGTCGGGTTCATTACGGCGTACGCCTCAGGGACGGATCGGCCGGGTTCATCGAACGTGAACTTTTCGCCTGGGCAGACTGTTCCGAATTCCGTCACGGTCCCGGTCGGGGCCGACGGCAAGGTTACGCTCTACAACCGCGCGTGGGGCACCACCCAGCTAATTGCGGACGTCTCCGGCTACTACCTTCCCGGGGCATCTACGAGCTCCGTGGGCATCTGGGGGAGTGTCCGTTTAACGGTGGATTCGGGGTTGGCATTTAGTTGATTCTTCCTTCGAAGGTGATGGCGAAGGCGTT
>NZ_JBYSXB010000073.1:0-9444 GCF_058781765.1 Arthrobacter sp. FW306-1B-G06A
GGGCGAACAGCGCGCCTCGGCCCACGTTTTCGGCAGTTCGAACTGGGCGGGCGGGCGGCCATGCTGGTGCCTGAGATTGGTTGGCTTCCGGATGCCAAGAGGGAATGTGGGGGCCCGGGGCATCCGGAGCGCTCATTCCGAACTCAGGCTTGGGACGCTGCGATGCGCCGTATTCGTTGCTGCCGGGCTGCGTGTTTTCCGGCAGGTTGGTGCTTTCGGTCATGTTTCCCCCAATGTGGACCGCGGCGATCGTATGGGTCATCCTTGCACGCGACAGAGGAAATTCGCCAGCAATTGCGGCGAATAAATGCGTCGGCGATTCGACGCCGTGGGGAGAGCCTGGGGCTCGTGGACTAGCCGGCTTCGAGGATCTTCTTGAGGTTCTCCAGGTCCTTGCGCATGGCGGTGCGCATCATTGGCGCCATGAGGATGCCCGCAAGCGCGGAGAACCCGGAGGGTTCACCTGTGTTGCGGAGGGTCATGCGGGTGGCGCCATTCTCATCGGACCAGGTGTAAGTGGTGCGCATCGGGAAAGGACCTTGGCTTGTGCGCATGGTGAGTTTCTCGCCGGGGACAAGCTCGGTGAATTCGTAGACATAGTCCAGATTTCGGCCCAGAAACCGTGCGGTGAAGGCAACCCGGGATCCGACCGCGAGGGGCTTCGGCGTCTGCCACTGTGCAGATCGTATGTTCACATACCAGACCGGCGCGTTGTCCGGGTTGGAAGCATAACTTGCCACGATCTCGCGGGGCCGCTGGATCAGTATTTCGGTCTGGACGTCCACCATGTCCCTAACTATTGCAGAACGCGCCTAGCGGGCGGTAACCCCCATTGAAGGAAGTCATGGCAGATGCTCAGATTCTTCGGGGCGCTGCTGGGCCTCTTCACTTTGGGGTTCAATCTCCACGTAGTAGATCGCGCCTGCACCCGGGGCGTGAAGGCGGTGGGTCGCATGATGTATCGGCCGGTAGTCGTGTCCGAAGGGGTCCCGCACTGCTATTCGTTCAAGGTGGTCCATCCGCGCGAGGAGGCCATCGACCTCCCTGAGCGTCGCGCAGTGGGTCTCTTCTCCCGCTACATCCAATACCCAGGGCGAACCGGTGGCGCCGCTGGCAAGTTCCAGGCTCAAGGTTTCAAATATTCCAGCCAGAAGGGCATCGAGCGTTGTGGGGTAGAGGCGGAGCAAACGATGCGCTTGCGGTTCGCGGCGCCGGTCGCTGATCCAGGTTTGGCGGAGCCACGTGAATTCGACCCGACCGAACGAGGACCCAAGAGTCAGCTTCCGGCCTTCCTCCAAGGTCAAGTGGAAGTTGTTCCCCGCCCGGTCCAGGATGCTGGCCGCTTCCTCAACGTACTCAAGGTCTTCCAGCATGGCGGTCTTGGACGGGTAGTACGTGAAATCGCCGAGCTCATCGACAACGACGTAGTCTTCCGGAGCCGCGCCGGCAAGCTCGGAAGCGTGTGCCGCTCCTTGGTTGAGGGGACTGCGTTTCATGGTGGATTCAGCTCCTACCGAGGTTGGCCCAAAGCCCGAATAGGCCGTGCGTCCTTTCTTCATCAGACCACCAAACCGAGCGGCCGTCGTCGGTCCTTAATGGTTTCCTTACGCGGACCGGAACAGATTTAGCGCCAAGGCTCCCGTTTGTAACAGTCGACCTCAGTGTGCCCAGAATTACGCAACAGCAGCATGTTGTTATTACAGTAAGGATTGCCTTGCCTATCTCGTTGCCGTTCCTCCCGACTCGTCGGGCTGCTGTGCACGAAGGGTAGGGCAACCCCCAGCCATTCCGGTCCCAGCCGGAACCCTTGAAAGGCCCCCCCATGAAATTCGGCATCAAACCCGCTACGGCCCTTGCCGCCGCCACGGCCACGCTGCTGGCACTTTCTGCGTGTAGCGGCGCACCAAGCGGTACTGCGAGCGGTGGTTCCACGGCCGGCGCGTCCGGTGACGGCATCGTCGTATACAACGCGCAGCATGAAAACCTCACCGGCGCATGGGTGGACGCCTTCACCAAGGAGACGGGAATCAAGGTTACGCTCCGTAATGGTGACGACCTTGAAATGAGCAACCAGCTCAGTGAGGAAGGCAAGAACTCTCCGGCGGACGTCTTCCTCACGGAAAACTCCCCGGCGATGGTCCGCATCGCGAGTGCCGGGTTGCTCGCCCCCGTCGATCAGGCAACCCTTAGCCAAGTCCCTACGCAGTACCGGCCCTCCACCGGCGACTGGACGGGCATCGCGGCCCGCTCCACCGTGTTGGCCTACAACAAGACCAAGCTCAGTGCAGACAAGCTTCCCAAGTCCTTGATGGACCTTGCGGACCCGTCATGGAAGGGACGCATCGGTGCGTCCACGGGTGGAGCCGATTTCCAGGCTATTGTCAGCGCGATGCTTGCGCTCAAGGGAGAAGACGCCACCCAGAAATGGCTGGAGGCGGCTAAAACCAACTTCAAGTCCTACAAGGACGACACCCCGGTGCTCGCAGCTGTGAACGCAGGCGAGGTCGACGCGGGAGTCCTGTACCACTACTACTCCTTCGTGGACCAGGCCCAGACCGGAGAAAACAGCAAGAACGTTGATCTCCACTACTTCAAGAACCAGGACCCGGGTGCGTTCGTCAGCGTCTCGGGCGGCGCTGTCCTGGCGTCCAGCAAGAAGCAGGCGCAAGCTCAGCAGTTCCTGAAGTTCATCACGGGCAAAGCGGGTCAGCAGGTCCTCCAGAACGGTGACTCCTTTGAATACACCGTTGGCTCCGACGTACCGGCGAACTCCAAGCTTGTGCCCCTCAAGGACCTTCAGGCACCTTCGGTGGACCCCGCCAAGCTCAACAGCGAAAAGGTTACCGAGTTGATGACCAAGGTCGGGCTTCTCTAGGCCCCAGGGCCGCCTTGCTGCTGCAGACCGCCGCCCCTGTCCCGTCGAAGACGGGGGCTGCGGTCCGTCAGTGCCCAGCCGACCTTGAAGCCCCCGTTGCTATAAGGAATCTGGCCATTCATCCACGACCCCTGCCCGGAAAACAGGAATCTCACCAGGTCCGTCGTGTCCTCGGCCGTGCCGACGCGACCCGCTGGAGTCGCGTCAATGCCCGAATGCCGCGTAGCGTCGTCCATCCACCCGGTGTCGATCGGGCCCGGGTTCACCACGTTCGCCCGCACGCCCCGGCCTGCCAGCTCGACGGCGGACGCTGTGACGATCCGGTCGAGGGCCCCCTTGCTCGCGCCATACGGCAGGGTGTGAACAGTGTGGTCGCTCGTCAAGGCGACAATCCGGCCGCTTCGAACCGGCGCCGGAACAACCCCACCTGGTGTTCTCCTTCATGGCCGACGACGCTAATCGCCAACCACTCTGCCGTCCCAGTTTCAAGATCCCGCCCTGCAGAGGAACAAGAAATCCTCAAGATTCGGGCCCCAGGGAACACCGAGACCCCCGAAGATCCTTGCGCCCCCGAACCCCGCCACGTAGCTTTGAGGAAGCGGACGTATGCGTCCGGGGGCATCGGGTTTGAAGCCGGTGGCCAGTCAGATTCAGAGAAGGAACATGGCCGTGGCAACAGGTATTGTCAAGTGGTTCAACGCCGAAAAGGGTTTCGGCTTCATTGCCCCCGACGACGGTTCGGCGGACGTTTTTGCCCACTACTCAGCGATCGCCTCAAGCGGGTACCGATCACTGGACGAGAATCAGCGGGTCCAGTTCGACGTCGTCCAAGGCCCGAAAGGCCCCCAGGCGGAGAACATCCAGCCTCTTTAAGAGGGCACCACTGACGAATCAGGCTAGTTCGGCAAGCAGCCGGCCCCACTTGGGTGCCAGTAAGGGCGCTCCGGCAAGCTTGAGGCAGTGCCATAGCGTCACCGCCACGGAATCAAGCACCGGCACTCCGGTGGTTTCCTCCACTTCCGCGGTGATGTTGGCGCCGTAAAGGTTCGTGCACAAATAAATGAGCGCGTCCGGGTTCGAGGCGGCAAGTTCCAAGGACCCGGGCAGCATCTCCGCGTCCGTGACCCGGGCGAAGGATTCGTTGTTGCTGAGGTCCAGGTGGCGGTGGTCAACCGTCCTGATTCCTTCGCGCCCATATGACTCAATGACGGCATGGTTCACGTCCCCTGTATAGGGCGTGAACATGCTGATCCTTTCCGTGCCGAACGCCTTGAAGGCCTCCAGGTAGGCCAACGTAGAGGTCGTGGCCGGGATCCCGGTGGCCTCCGTGATTTCCTGGACCAGCGCTTCGTCATGGGCGGAACCGAGCCAGGAGCCTGAGGTTCCGTTCCATGCGATGACGTCTACATCCGCCGTCGCGAGCAATGCGGCGGCCTCCCTCATGACGGCCGAATCGAATTGTTTGTCCGAGGAATCATCCAGTGCAATGCGTGTGACCGGAATGCGCGTGAAGTGGATGGTGACGTCCTCGCGGTCACCCAGGATCCGGTAGCTCTGCGGTTCAAGGCACGTGTTGGATGACGGCACGATCATGCCGATGCGGGTGGGGCGGTGTTCGGAAGGCATGGTTCTCCTAAGCAGAAACGGTGGCGGGAACGGACGGCGATTTTCGAACGGACAGGGCGTCGTGGTGGGCGGCGAAGCCGTTGCGGGCGACGAAACGGCCCACCGGTCCGGGATCGTGGAAACCGCCGTCGTCGACCACGACGCGTCCGGCGGAGACGACGACGGCGGGCCAGCCGTTCAGCGTCTTCCCTTCGAAAGGCGAGAAGTCAGTACCCATGTGGAGCGCGCCGCCGTCGACCTCGCGTTCTTCGGCGGGATCGAAGATGACCAGATCGGCGTCGAACCCTGCCGCGATGGTGCCCTTGCCGGGCACGGCGTTGATCCGCGCGGGACCGGCCGAGAAGACCTCGACGAAGTCCTCCACTGTGCTGTTGGGCGCCATTGCGGTGAATGTGACGGGCATTCGGGTTTCGACGCCGGGCAGCCCGTGCGGCATGAAGCGGACGTCGTCGGTGCGCTCCCGCTTTTGCGAGAGGTCGTAGCAGGAGTGGTCCGAGGAGACGGTGTGGATCGCTCCGTCCGCGAGCCGTTCCTTCAGCGCGGCGACGGTTTCAGCGCTGCGCATCGGCGGGCAGCAGGCATACCATTCGGGGAATTTTGAGCCGTAGACGGTGTCATCCAGCGTCAGGTAGTGCGGACACGTCTCGGAGTAGGCCACCTGGCCGCGCCCGCGGGCCTCGGTGACCAGATCCACCGCGCCGGGGGTCGACTGGTGCACGAAGTAGACCGGCGCACCGGTGTACTCGGCCATGGCGAGGGTCTCTTTGACAGAGATTTCCTCGGCGAGCTCGGGCCGTGTGGAATGCAGGTGCTCGATGCCGATCCGGCCGTCCGCAGCGTGCTGTTCGGTGCAGTCGGCGATGATGGGATCGTGTTCGGCATGGATGTACGTGAGTCCGTCCAGGCGCACCATTTCGCGCATGACTTTCAGGATGGTGTCGCCGTCGGCCATGGTGGAGCCGCGGTTGGTGGTGTACATCTTCACCGAACGGACGCCCTCGGCGGCGAGTTGCTCCAGCTGCCAGGGCACGGTCTCGTCCCAACTGACCACGGAGCCGTGCAGCGCGACGTCGCAGCGGGATTCGGCGGCCAAGCGCTTCTTGTTCAGGACGGCGTCCAGCGGGGATTCCTGGGCGTCACGCGGAATACCAAAGTCGATGATGGTTGTGGTGCCGCCCCACAGGGCTGCGGTGGAGGTGGTGCGGTAGTCATCCAGGGTGCGGAAGCGGCCGGTCACTTGGGCCACGTGGCAATGGCCGTCCACACCGCCCGGGATGACCAACTTGCCCGAAGCGTCGATGATACGCCCGGCCGCGGGGACCGGTTCTGCGGCGTCGATGAGCTGGATGATGCGGCCGCCGTCGACCACGACGTGCGCGGCTTGCCGGCCGAAGCTGTTGACCACGGTGCCGTGGGCGATGACGAGATCGGGAATGGTCACGGTGGTTCCTACCTTCCTGCTGGAACGGCGGTGCCGGCAACGGAGGTGCCGGCGGCGGACTGGATGGCGGTCAGGGCGGCGTCGAGGTTTTCGGACAGTCCCCGGCGGTGCTTGACGGGCGGCGGCGCAAAAGCGCCTTGGCGGTGGAAGCCGGATTGCAGGGCCACAACCGCTTCGGTCATGCGGATCCCGGCGGAGATTCCGTCCACCACGGGCACGGGGATTTGTCCTTCAAGCTCGCGCGCGAGTCCGGCAAGCGGGGCACCTGCCAGGATGACGACGTCGGCGCCGTCCTCGGCGACCGCTAGCCGGCTCAGTGCCAGGAGGGTTTCCTTGAAGTCCTGTTGCACAGTGCCGATGCCGTTGAGGCTCTGGTTGATGGAACGGATCGAGGCAAGACGGCTGCCAAGTCCGAAATGCTCCACGCAATCCCGGTACCAAGCGGTGATGCGGTCCGAAATGGCGATGATGGAGAAGCGTTGGCCCTGCAGGGCCGCGGCGCAGAGGGCGGCCTCCGTGATCCCGATGACCGGCACGTCGGTCAGTTCCTTGAGCGCAGGCATCCCGGGGTCGCCGAATGCGGCCACGACGACGCCGTCTATGCGGTCCGCAGCCGGATCGCCGCCGCAGTGCTCGGCGATGATTTCGGCGACGGCTCCGGCTGCGATGAGGGATTCGAAGCGGGTCTCGATGTATTCGACGCCATGTCCGGCGGTCCTGACGATCAGCTCGGTGTCAGTCCCCGCCGAGCGGCGGGCTTCGGCGTCGATCAGCGCGGTGACATCCGCGCTGATGTTGGGATTGATGACTAGCAATTTCATGGTCGTTTGCCTTGCAACTTGAGTTCTGTGGCGGGCTCGTTCTGGGGGAACTGCTCGCGGTACTTTCCAATGTGCGACGCCGATTGGGCTGCGGCGCGCTCGGCATCGCCGCTGGCGATGGCGGCGTAGAGATCGCGGTGCTCCTGGATCAGTTCCGGCAGGTCGTCCACGTGGCGGAAGAGCCAGTGCATGCGGCCTTGGAGCGGTTCCAACGCGGTGCGGAGAAAATCGTTGTTGGCGATGGCCGTGATGGCATCGTGGAATTCGCTATTGGCGCGGTGCGCCTCGAGGATTGAGCCTTTCGCAAGGAAGCGATCGGCCTCATCGAGGAGCCCGGCCAGGTGCTTGAGGTCCTTGTCCGTGGCGCGGGCCGCGGCCAGGCGGCAGGCGAGGACTTCGAGCGACTGGCGGACGTCGAAGAGGTCCTCGACGTCTTTGGGGCTCAACCCTGCCACTTCGGAACCGCGGGAGGCCCGGTCCTGGATGAGGCCTTCCTGCCGCAGCATGCGGAGGGCTTCGCGGATGGGGAGTCGCGAGACGTTGAATTCGGCGGCGAGGTCCCGCTCCACCAGCCGGGTGCCGGGCGCGTAGTGACCCTCGAAGATTCGCGAACGGATGGCGTCCCGCACGGATTCCCGGAGGGGACGGTCTGTGGTGGGGGTTTCTTCTGCAATCAGCATTCTTGCTCCATTCGTGTTCTCTTGGGTCAATGCGCCCGGCAACCCGGAGGCGTCCAGCCGTGCGGCGGTTCAGGACCGCACGGCCGGCCCGGTCAGGCGAGTTAGACCGGAAGCCGCTTGTTGTAGTTCAGGGTCAGGACGGAGACGCCCATGATCACGGCGGATCCTACAAAGTACAGCAGCGCCCAGGTGTAGGAGCCCGTGGCCCCGACAATCAGGCCTACCACAATCGGGGTGACGAACCCTGCGATGTTGCCGCTGAAGTTCATTGCACCGCCCAGGACGCCAGCGTTGGTGCGGCCGCCGAGGATTGACGGGATGCTCCAGAACAGGCCCACCCAGCGGAGGAAGAACAAGACCACTGAGAGGAGCACGACGGCGGTGATCGGGTCTGCGACGACCGTCACGCCAACCAGGCCGCCGACTACCACGACGCTGGAGATGCCCAGCAGGGTACGCATGACCAGGTTGGCCGAGGCGCCAGCTGCGCGCCACTTGTCGGCGATAGCGCCGCCGAGGATCTCGCCGACGAAGCCTGCGCCGAAGATCACGAACGTGGACCAGCCGATGGTGTTCAAGTTGAAGTGCTTGGCCTGGGCGAGGTAGAGCGGGCCCCACGTCAGGAGGCCGTAGAACACGCCGTTGAATCCCAGCCAGCCAAAGCACATGGCCCAGAAAGAGCGGAACTTCAGGTAGGGGAGGAGTGCGCGCTTGCCCTTCACGCCGTCTTTCGTGGCCTCGGCGTCCTCTTCGGCGTGGGAGGACTCGATGTATTCGGCCTCGGCGTCGTTGACGGCCTTGTGGTTGCGGGGATTGTCCCGGACGTACCACCAGACAGCCAGGCCCATGAGGACGGTGGCCGCGCCGGCGATGATGAACGAGTAGCGCCAGCTGCCGGTGGAGGCGATGAGCCAGGTGATGAGGATACCGCCCAGGCCGGCTCCGAGCGGGGCGCCTGCGTCAAGGATCGTGGCGCCGCGGCCACGCTCTTTCTTGTGCATCCAGATGGCGTTGAGCTTGCCGCCGGCCGGCATGACGCCTGCTTCGGCGACGCCGATACCCAAGCGGGCGATGAACATGCTGAGGAAGCCGCCGGCCAGGCCGGATGCTGCCGTTGCGGCACCCCAGCCGATGCACGACGCCGTGACGACCTTACGGGGGCCGAACTTGTCGATGAGCAAGCCGACCGGGATCTGCATGAGGGCATAGGTCCAGAAGAATGCCGAAAGCAGGAGCCCGACGAGCTCCGGTGCGAGGTTGAATTCCTTTTGGATGATGGGCAGTGCCACGGAGATGGAGCCGCGGTCGATGTAGTTGACGGCGACCAGGATCAGCAGCAGGACGAAGAGCCGCCAACGGACACTCGTGCGTCGCTGCACGCCGTCCTTGCCGGCTTTTTCTTCGCCTTCCGAGGCTATTGCTTCAGTGTTTTGGAGAGACACAGTTTCTCCTTCAGGGGGAGTTTGAGGAGCGGGGAAAGTCTTGAATTGTTGAGCTGGGTGCGGGTTGCCGCGGCAGCTGGACTCGCGCCGGCGGCAACTGTCGCGGCCCGGTCCTCTTTCTGGGAGGAGGGACGCTGCCGGTTCGCTGGGTCCGTTTTGGGATCCCGCTTTGGGATCCCAAAATCAAAATTAGATGTGACCCGCGGCACTGTCAAGAGTTTTGGTATACAAAGCGAAGAAACAGAATGTGACCGAGAGGTGAGGTTTGGCGGAATATGGGTTCACTCACCCGAGCGGTGCGGGAAATGGGATACCGACACGATTCCTAGGCTTGCCCGGGTGGGGCATGGGATACCGGCGTGTTCGCGTGTTCCTGCCTGCCGACGCGCTCCCGACCCCACGACACGCTGTCTACCTCACGACACGCAACTGGTTATGCGACGAGGAGAAAGTCTGGCGACGCCCGAATACCGGTGTCGATAGGGATTTTCCGGGTCACGAGGCGTTTAGGGTGTCACGAGGCGGGCAGGGGCGTCGCGAGGCGGGCAGGGTCGGGGAG
>NZ_JBYSXB010000074.1:0-8427 GCF_058781765.1 Arthrobacter sp. FW306-1B-G06A
GATGCCGAACTCGGGCGAGAAATACGCGATGCACGCCGGAGCATCCGGACCCAGGCCCTGGTACCAGCGCGGCTCACTCAGGTACCGGTCCAGATCCGCGGCAGCATGCTGAACACGCTCTACAAGTTCATTGTTGGAAGCAAGTTGGTCCAGCTGATCGCGGCTGATTGACCCCAGGAGGCTTATTGGATCGTGATGGCTCTCCTCCCACAATTCCTGGTCAAGGCTTGCAAAGAGCTCGCGCGTAGCCCGGTGCCACGACCAGCGCAGATTTGTCGCGAGACGAGCCAACGGCCGGATTGGTTCGGGGAGCAGTGTACGGACTGTAAACCTTCGGATTGCCTTCACGAGCGCCACACTAATCCACTCGGTGGACGGCAGGAACAGCTTTCGGTTTCTTTTAGGTAAATGACACATTGCGCGGAAGAGTCTGGGGTACCTCTTCGCAAAATGTGATTTTTCTCGCTAACGTCGAGGTTGTGACCACTACTGCAGCACCGCGATCCAGCTCAGCATCCAAGTCCAAGCAGAAGGCCGGTATCACCGAGGGTCTTAAGTTCGGCAGATTCCCGATCACGGCCGTGCAGCCCGTCATCGAGGAAGGCCGGTTCCCGGCCAAGGCCTTGCCGGGTGAAGATTTGGTGATTGGCGCCACGGTCTTCCGCGAGGGCCACGACCAGCTGGGGGTGAGCGCCGTCCTGCTGGACCCCAAAGGCAAAGAACGCCAACGTGTCCGGCTTGCCCCGGCCCCGGGTGAGCGTGGCAAGGGAACGGACCGTTGGGAGGGCCTGCTGACCCCAACGGCACCTGGAGCCTGGACCTTCGCAATCGAGGCCTGGCACGACCGCTACGGCACGTGGCACCACAACGCCGAAGTGAAGGTCGAGGCCGGCATCGACGTGGAGCTGATGCTCGCTGAGGGCGTCGCCCTGCTCGCGGAAGCCGCTGCCGAAAGCACGCGAAATGCCGCAGACAAACGCATCCTTCGCACTGCCTCCGAAGGCCTCGCCGACACTTCGAGGACTGCCGAGGAGCGCCTTGCCGCCGGCTTCAGCCCAGAGGTCGCGGCCGTCGTCGAACGCCAGCCGATCCGTGAGCTGGTGACTGTCTCGGAACAATACCCACTCCTCGTGGAGCGTGACCTCGCCGGCCGCGGGGCCTGGTACGAATTCTTCCCCCGCTCCGAAGGTGCCGTTTTCGATCCCACCACGGGAACATGGACTTCAGGCAACTTCACGACGGCGGCCAAGAGGCTCGACGCCGTCGCGGACATGGGCTTCGACGTCATCTACCTGCCGCCCATCCACCCGATTGGCTTCCAGCACCGCAAGGGGCGCAACAACACCTTGACCCCGGGTCCGCAGGATCCCGGCTCGCCGTGGGCCATCGGCTCCGAAGCCGGCGGCCACGACGCCATCCATCCGGAATTGGGATCCTTCGAGGATTTCGACGCTTTCGTGGCCCGCGCCAATGAGCTGGGCCTCGAGGTCGCGCTGGATTTGGCCTTGCAGGCCGCCCCGGACCACCCCTGGGTGAAGACCAATCCGGAATGGTTCACCACCCGGGTTGACGGCAGCATCGCCTATGCCGAAAACCCGCCGAAGAAGTACCAGGACATCTATCCGCTGAACTTCGACAACGATCCCGCCGGTCTATCGAAGGAAATCCTGCGGATCGTCTTCCTGTGGGTAAGCCACGGCGTGAAGATTTTCCGCGTGGACAATCCCCACACCAAGCCTGTGTGGTTCTGGGAATGGCTGATCGCCAAGGTCAACAAAAAGCACCCCGACGTCGTCTTCCTCGCCGAGGCGTTCACCCGCCCCGCGATGATGCATGCCCTTGGCCGGGCAGGTTTCCAGCAGTCGTACACGTACTTCACGTGGCGGAACACCAAGACCGAACTGGAATCGTATTTCCAGGAGGTCAGCCACGAATCTCCGGCGTACTTCCGGCCGAATTTCTTCGTCAACACCCCGGATATCCTCACCGAATACCTCCAATACGGCGGCCCGGCCGCGTTCCGCATCCGCGCCGCGCTGGCAGCCACGGCCAGCCCGCTCTGGGGCGTCTACGCCGGATTCGAGCTGTACGAGCATGTGGCGCGTCCCGGCGCCGAAGAGTACATCGACAACGAGAAATATGAGTTCAAGGACCGCAACTGGGATGCCGCAGCGGCTTCCGGGCACAGCCTCGCCCCGTACATCACACGGCTTAACGCCATCCGGAAGGCCCACCCGGCCTTGGGTGATCTGCAGAACCTGACGTTGCATCACAGCACGGATGACGCCACCATCGTGTTCTCCAAGCACAAGACCTTGCCCGACGGCAGCAAGGACACCCTGATCATCGTGGTAAACGTCGATCCCCACGGCACCAGGGAAAGCACCGTGACGCTGGATCTGTCCGCTCTTTCGCTGGATCCATCCGACTTCACCGCCAACGGACGATTCTGGGTGGATGATTTGGTCAGCGGCGAAAGCTGGGAGTGGGGCGAGTACAACTACGTCCGGCTGGACGCCCATGTAGAACCGGCACACATTCTCAATATCCGGAGGTAGCCTTAGTGAGCTTCAATCCGCAGGGTCAGAGTCAGTACTTCACGCCGAAGAACACTTTCGAGCTGAACGCCCCGGGTCTTCAACACGACCCTCATTGGTATCGGAAGGCGGTCTTCTACGAAGTGCTGGTGCGGGCCTTCGCGGATGCGAACGGCGACGGTTCTGGTGACTTCCACGGACTGATCGACAAGTTGGATTACCTGCAGTGGCTCGGAGTGGATTGTTTGTGGCTGCCGCCGTTTTTCGATTCGCCTTTGCGCGACGGCGGTTACGACATTTCCGATTACACGTCCGTTTTGGACGAGTTCGGCACCATCAGCGACTTCAAGCGGCTCGTGGCCGAAGCGCATGCGAGGGGCGTCAGGGTCATCATCGACCTCCCGCTGAACCACACCTCGGACCAACACCCTTGGTTCCAGGAATCACGCAAGAACCCGGACGGCCCGTTCGGCGACTTCTACGTGTGGAGTGACACCGACGAGAAGTACCAGGACGCGCGCATCATCTTCGTGGATACGGAAGAGTCGAACTGGACGTTCGATCCTATCCGCCGGCAGTTCTTCTGGCACCGGTTCTTCAGCCACCAGCCCGACCTGAACTTCGAAAACCCCAAGGTCATCGAGGCCGTCCACGACGTCGTCAAGTTCTGGCTGGACCAAGGCATTGACGGATTCCGGGCAGATGCCATCCCGTACCTCTTCGAAGAAGAGGGCACCAATTGCGAGAACCTGCCGGCCACCCACGGCTTCCTGCGGGATCTGCGCAAGATGGTGGACGAGAACTACCCGGGCCGAGTGATCATCGCCGAAGCGAACCAGCCGCCGCACGACGTCGTGGAGTACTTCGGCACGGAGGAAGAACCGGAATGCCACATGGCCTTCCACTTTCCCATCATGCCGCGCTTGTACTACGCACTCCGCGACCAGAAGGCCGCACCCATCATCGAGACGCTCCGGGATACCCCGGGAATCCCTGCCGGCGCGCAATGGGGTACGTTCCTGCGCAACCACGACGAACTCACCCTGGAGATGGTCACCGCCGACGAGCGTGCCGCCATGCTGGGCTGGTACGCCCCGGACCCGCGCATGCGGGCCAACATCGGTATTCGGCGCAGGCTCGCCTCGCTGCTGGACAATTCCCGTTCCGAGATCGAGCTGATCAATGCGTTGCTGCTTTCCCTGCCCGGCAGCCCCTTCTTGTACTACGGGGATGAAATCGGGATGGGAGACAACATCTGGCTTGACGATCGCGACGCGGTCCGCACGCCGATGCAATGGAACCCCGACCGCAACGCGGGTTTCTCCAACGCAGATCCCGGAAAGCTCTACCTCCCCGTCATCCAGTCGCTGGTCTACAACTACAGCATGGCGAACGTCGAGGCCGAAGCAGCCCATTCCGGCTCGCTCCTGCGCTGGACACGCCAGATCCTGAGCGTGCGGAGGAACCACCCGGCCTTCGGGCTAGGCGACTTCAAACACGTTCCGGCGGACCACGAGGTGGTTCTCGCCTACATGCGTGATCTCCGGGAGGACAATCCGGAAGGCGAGGATGCCGAATCCATCCTCTGCGTTTTCAACCTGTCCCAACATCCGGTTGCCACAACCCTGGATATCCCTGAATACGCCGGAAGGGGCCTGAGGGACGTGTTCGGCGGCCAGCCGTTCCCGGGGATCGGCGCCGACGGCTCCCTCACCCTCACGCTCGGTAGCCACGACTTCTTCTGGCTCCGGATACGTTCGGCAGGTTCCACAGGCTCCTCGCCCTACACCCAGGCCATCCCAGTGCTTTCCATCGAAGGCTGACATGAGTCACATGGCGCCCACCACGGTCCTGGCCCCCCTGCTCAAGGAATGGCTGCCCCGGCAGCGCTGGTTTCCCGTCAAGGCAGGGTTGTTCGAACTGGATTTCGTCGGCTCGTTCGGTCTTCCTGCGCCCACCTCCGGGACCGGCTTGGAGGTCCAGCTGATCTCCGTCGCCTACGCCACGGCCGATGGCGGGAGGCAGACAGACATCGTCCAAGTGCCGCTCAGCTTTCGCTCCGCGCCCTCCGCCGCCTTGGCAACTGCCTCGGTGGGCCAGATCGGTGGAACAAGCGAGCAGGATCCGCCTCTCTGGGTATACGACGCCCCGCACGATCCTGAATTCGTGACGGCATGGCTGGATCTGATCCGGGGCCAGGCCACCGCCGATCCCGGAGTGGGGGAGTGCACCGCGAGCGGACATACGGTGCCGGGCGGCCTGCGGCTGCCCACCGCCTCAGGATCCGTTCGGGTGTCTTCCGGCGAGCAGTCCAATACTTCGGTGATCGTCGACGATGGCGTGTCCGCGGCGATCGTGAAGATCTTCCGGGTCCTGTCGGTCGGCAAAAACCCCGAGGTGGAGGTCGGTGCGGCCCTGACCTCGGCGGGAACCAAGGAAGTGCCGTCCACCCTAGGGTGGATCACGGGAACCTGGGAGGTGTGGACGCCCCAGGGTCGCCACGGAACAGCCTCGGCGGATTTCGCCGTTGCCCACGAGTTCCTTGCCGGCGGGCAGGACGCTTGGCGCCTCGCCGTCGACGCCGCGGCATCAGGCAAAGACTTCGCCGCCGAAGCCCGGCAACTGGGCCAAGCGACTGCCACCGTGCACTTGCGCCTCGCGGAAACCCTCGGAACCGCCACGGAACGCGTTCCGGGCCAGGACATCGCGCCCGAAGTAGCCCGGCGCGTCCGCCAGTCGTGGGCTGAGGCGGGCACCGCCGTCGGGCCCCATGAGCAGCAGCTCGAGGCACTCCTGGCGCAATTGGCGGGCAAGGAAGCCGGAACCCTGCAGCGCATCCACGGAGACCTTCACTTGGGCCAGATCCTTTTGGTGCCTGGCGCCGCGGGCGAACCTGCGCGGTGGGCGATCCTGGACTTTGAGGGCGAACCACTGAGGCCGATTGAACACCGTAACATTCCCGACGTTCCCCTGCGGGACGTCGTCGGGATGCTGCGGTCCTTCGACTACGCGGCCGGTGCGGCCATCCGCGAGAACCCGGGCGCCCGGGTTCCCGCCACGTGGGTTGACGACTGCGCCGAGGCCTTCCTGGCTGGCTACAGCGACATCACCCCTGGAACGATTGACCGCCGCTCGCCGCTGTTTGTGGCATTGTGGCTGGACAAGGCCTTGTACGAGGTGATCTATGAGCTGCGGAACAGGCCGGACTGGTTGCCCATTCCGGTCAATGCTTCGCGGCAGCTCCTCGGAAACACGAGCCCCGGCACGGATGCCGCGGCGACATCGGAAGGTAAGGAAATGACAGGCTCAGCACGTACCGAACGGCCCCGAGTCCCGCTGTATGTGGACGCCGCTACCCTGGGCCGGGTGGCCGCTGGTGCGCACCACGCCCCGCACTCGGTGCTGGGCGCCCACCTTGACGACCACGGTCACGTCACCATCCGTACGGTCAAGCACCTCGCTGCGGAGGTATCTGTGGTCACCGAAGCCGGTTCCACCCCGATGACCCACGAGACCGACGGCATCTGGGTGGCTGTCCTCGAACCGCTGCAGCAAGGCCACGTACCGGACTACCGACTGGACGTCGTGTACGGCGATTCCGCGCCCGTGACGATCAACGATCCCTACCACTACCTTCCAACCGTCGGGGAAGTGGACCTGCACCTCATCGGAGAAGGCCGGCACGAACGGCTTTGGGACACGCTGGGCTCCCACGTCCAGCACTACCGTTCCCCGCTCGGCGATGTGGACGGCGTCTCCTTCGCCGTCTGGGCCCCCAACGCACAGGCAGTCCGCGTCAAGGGTGACTTCAACTCCTGGGATGGGCGTGAGCACGCCTTGCGCTCACTCGGGTCTTCAGGCGTCTGGGAGGTCTTCATCCCGGGCGTTGTAGCAGGGGCGTGCTACAAATTCGAGTTGCTCACCAAGGCCGGACACTGGGTGGAGAAAGCCGACCCGCTCGCCTTCGGCACCGAAGTTCCGCCCTTGACCGCGTCACGCGTAGTGGAGTCCGGCTACCGCTTCAAGGACGACGCCTGGATGACCGCGCGCGCCAACAAGGATCCGCACAACTCGCCCATGAGCGTGTACGAGGTCCACCTTGGTTCCTGGCGCCTTGGCCTCGGGTACAAGGAGTTGGCCAAGGACCTCGTTGAGTACGTGAAGTGGCTCGGGTTCACCCACGTCGAGTTCATGCCGGTGGCCGAGCACCCCTTTGGCGGTTCATGGGGCTACCAAGTCACGTCCTACTTTGCTCCGACCTCCCGCTTCGGGCATCCGGATGAATTCAGGTTCCTTGTCGATTCGCTGCACCAGGCGGGCATCGGCGTCATCTTGGACTGGGTCCCCGCGCACTTCCCGAAGGATGCCTGGGCCCTCGCCCGTTTCGACGGCGAACCACTGTACGAGCACTCCGATCCCAGGCTCGGTGAGCACCCGGACTGGGGCACGCTCATCTTCGACTTCGGCCGCACCGAAGTTCGCAACTTCCTGGTCGCGAACGCGCTCTACTGGCTCGAGGAATTCCATATCGACGGACTCCGCGTGGACGCCGTGGCCTCCATGCTCTACAGGGACTATTCGCGAGAGGAAGGGGAGTGGTTCCCCAACGTCCACGGTGGACGCGAGAACCTGGAAGCGATTTCGTTCCTCCAAGAGGTCAACGCCACGATCTACAAGACCCACCCCGGCGCAGTGACCATTGCCGAGGAATCCACCGCATTCCCCGGTGTCACCGCGCCGACCAACCACGGTGGGCTCGGATTCGGCCTCAAATGGAACATGGGCTGGATGCACGATTCCCTCAAGTACATCTCCGAAAACCCGGTGAACCGCCGCTGGCACCACGGCACAGTGACGTTCTCCATGGTCTATGCCTTCACGGAGAACTTCCTGCTGCCCATTAGCCACGACGAGGTAGTGCACGGCAAAGGATCCATGCTGCGCAAGATGCCCGGCGACCGTTGGCAGCAGCTCGCCAACCTGCGGGCGTTCATGGCGTACCAGTGGGCCCACCCGGGCAAGCAGCTCATCTTCATGGGCACCGAATTCGGCCAAGAGGCCGAGTGGTCCGAACAGCACGGGCTCGACTGGTTCCTTGCCGACATCCCGGCGCACCGAGGACTGCAATTGCTCACGCGCGAGTTGAACACGCTGTACAGCTCGACGCCGGCCCTTCACGTCCGGGACAACGAGCCCGGCGGTTTCCAGTGGATCAACGGCGCGGACGCGGATCGCAACGTACTGACTTTTATCAGGTGGGACCACGACGGCAACCCCTTGGTGTGCGCCGTGAATTTCTCGGGAGGCCCGCACCAGGACTATGTGCTCGGCGTCCCGGCCGCCGGCGCATGGCAGGAAGTACTCAACACTGACGCCGAGGTCTACGGAGGCTCGGGTGTGATCAACAGCGGTGAACTTCTTGCCACCGCACCCGGGGCGGAAGGGCTGCCTGCGGCACTGACCGTCACCTTGCCGCCGCTCGGAGCCTCTTGGTTCGCGCCTGTGGGGTAGTTGTCCTGTTTGCGTGAGGGTGAAGCTTGCCTGAGGGTGAAGGGTCCGGAAAACTTTGAGTTTCCGGGCCCTTTGCGTGGGATCTCAGGGGCGCCTGCTGGAGCGTAGAAGCCGCCCGGAGGGGGGTTTTGCCTCCCCGGCGAAGTGGTGGTATAGTTAGTACCCGCGCTGCTCCCCAGTGGAGATCGGTGAAGTTGACTGAGTTCCTCGTGAAAATCAAGTCAAGAACGCTGATTTGACTAGGAGGCAAGCAGCCGGTAAGTTTGGAAAGTTGCTCCGGAGCGAGTCTGATCCTTGTGGGTTGGGTGGTGCCGGGTGTGTCTGTTGTTTGAGAACTCAATAGTGTGCCAAGTTTGTTGATACCGATTTGTTTTTATGA
>NZ_JBYSXB010000075.1:0-7214 GCF_058781765.1 Arthrobacter sp. FW306-1B-G06A
TGAGGAAGGCGCATCAGCGGCGATGAAGACACTCCTTGAAAACACCCAGCGGGCCGTCCACGACTACCTCGCCGTCAACGTCCTGCTGGAATTATTTCCCGCTCGAGCCTTGAGGTAGCACGATGGACGCTGGCGGCCACACCAACACCGGCCGCGCTCCAGGGATCCGCGGGAAGTCAGCGCGACCGATCAATGCCACGTTGAAGTCGGTGTCCGGTCTGGCTGGACGGACACGCAGAGTCCATGCGGCAACGCACCATTGAACCCTCCCCATTGGGGGCAATGGCCAATTTTCGCGGGCCCACCTGCCATCACCGCCGAGCACGGCAATGGTCGGAAAGGTAGGGGAAGCGGTGGAACCCGTCTGCAGTAGGGCTTCGCGCATCCGGGCGGGACGCACGAACCCGCCAGGGTCTCCGCCTGGCGGGTCGCACGAACCCGCCAGCGTCTCCGCCGGGCGGGACGTCAATCCAACCGCTTCCTTGCGCGGAAGCGCCCCCGTGATGTTTATGCGTCGAGATCTGGAGTCAGAGCATGGTTGCTCAATTGCTCACAGCCGTTTTCCGTTACCAGGATCGGCTCACCGATCATGATCGCCACCGGCCCACTATCCAGCTGGACGGTGTGCCGGTAGAACGGGAAGAGGACAAAGTTCGGCTCAAAGATGTGCGGATCGTGTTCCTTGATGCGGAGGTTATCAACCCAAGTGGGCGCAAAACCGGTGCCAGTTCCGTACCCGAGGTGTTGGCCCGGTTCCCACATCCCGGCAAGTTCAAGAACCGAGTTGACTCGCTGTGCCATCTCGCTGACGGGAAGGCCCGGCGCGACGTGTTCCATGCCCACCAGATGTGCTTCAGTCAACGTCTTGTAAGCTTCCCGAATCTCCGCAGGCGCCTGGCCAACCCACTTGGACTGGACGCCGACGGCATGATAGCGCCGGTAGCATCCACCCAGCTGAAGCTGGACCATCTCATCCGTTTCGATGACGCGGCCGCTGGCGGATGCATTCGTCCACCCCAACGTGCGGGGTCCACTTGCTACAGGAGGCCAGATTGCAGGGGCCTCTCCCCCTGCGGCAAACATACCCTGCAGCGCGGCTGAGAGGACATCGAGCTCACGGTTTCCCGCGCGCATCGCCTGGAACGCTGAAGCATAGCCGGCATCCAGTACGGAAGCCGCTTTCCGAACATAATCAATCTCCGTCTCCGACTTGCGAAGGCGAAGCTCCGCCACTAGATCGGATCCATCGACGAGCTCGCACCGGCCATTGAGCTGTTCGCGGAGACGCTCGTAGTAGAAAGGGAGCAAGGCGTGGCTTCGCAGCTCGACGCCAATTCGCTTCCCGCCATCGAGCAGATTCATCTTGCTCAGCGTCTGGACAGTGATCTGCGCAGCGTCATCGAGTGAATCATCAGTCCAGTTGATGATTTCGTCCACGAATGGCAGCCCGTCGATGAGCTCATTGTCGATCGTGCGGCAAACGACGGTGATGCCTCTCCCGTCCGCAGGAAGTATCGCCGTCTGATAGACCCAGTAGCCCAGCTGATCGTATCCGAAGAGATAATGCATGCTTTCCTGGTGAAACATCAGGAGCGCATCAAGGTTTTGCTCGACAAGAGACTCCCTGGTGCGGTTGAGGCGATCACTGTACTCCGTCACCGCAAACGGCAGTTCAGAGCCTAAGACACTAATTCGGTCGTTGGGCGGGTGCAATTCGGAGCCGGGAACCCCGAGCTGTTCATTTGGCATGCGCTGAGCCTTATCTTCCGGAATTGAGCGTGATCGGGTCGTGACGGCTCGCCACCACCCGATCTCAAGGAGTAGCGGGAACCGTGCAGCACAAGCTGTCAACATTCTATACAATGCAACCTAGAATACTAGGTGGAACCTGTCAATGTCACCGTTTCGCAAGCTTTTTCGGGGAAGCCGCCCAAAGGCGAAGCTGCCGTTGCAGAGCCCTTCCGGGTTGCGACACCGGACCGACTCGAATATCCGCCGCTGCTCCAGCCACACGCGGACGTTGGCTTCCACGTCCCAGGCGCCCCTTCAGAAATGCCCGATGCGGGCCCCGCCATGACAGGGACCGACGCGCTTCGATGGCCGCCTCGATCATGACTGGGCCCGACATGATCGAGCATGCCGCCCTGGGCGCGGAAATGCGGGGAAGCACTCAGTGGCCGGCGTCCTCGCAGTGCCGTCTTCCAGAACGTTGACGACGTCCATGGCGATGCCGCATCTGAGAATCTCCGCCACGCCCCGTCTTGGAAAACCTGCCCGGAGTCCCGAACCCGCTCGTAAAAGGCCTGATACTCCATCGGAGCCGCGGCATTTCGGGGGAGTCGGCATGCCCGACTGGCCGAGTCGGTGTTCCGTAGAACCTTCGATGCTCTCAGCAGACCCGCACTCACGGCTATCACCGACGAAAACTCTTGAGCGCTCTCCTACTACGGAACGCTGCGGAGCATCGCCGGGCGAGCCCCGCCCTTTGCGTCGAAACCGTCCGGACCGCTGCGGAGACTGCGGGGGCACGAATCACAATCAGCGAACAGACAAAACCTGCCAGAACCCTTGACATGTGATCTCACAGGTTTATTATTTAAATATCAGAAGGAAGGGGCCAGAGACCCCGACCAGGCCTCCATTGACAACATCCGAAAGGCGGTGAGCAAGGTGAAGAAGATCCAGGCCAAGCCAGTCACGCCGGTCGCGGACAAGCCAAAGCTTCCGCTCTTCGAGTATTTCGGACTGTTCGGCAAGCTTCCGACCTTTGAAAACGTCGGACCATTCGACAGATAGTCGAAGCAGCTCTAGGCCGCCTGAGGTCTCAGCGCAAAGAATCACGATCCGGAAGATGGAACGTAATCATGGTTTTCAGTGACTTTCGCGCCGCAGTGGCCGCGTGAGACGGGATACGGCGAGATGCTCACAAACGGTGACATCACGGAAATCGTCAGCGTCCAGCAGGACCGCATTGCCGCCGATATCCGCGCCCACCTCCCCGTAGAACACGGTCATGAGGGCGATCCTAATGGCAACTGAACCTGAATCGTACGGTCAGCCCACAGAACTGCATCACCAAGAAACCCACCCTCCGGAACCGTTTGAACGCCAAGTAGGAAGCTTCAGCGGCTGGAGACTTGACACGGAGGACTGGGTATGGATCAACCCGGGCTACAGGGTGCGGATTCATCGAGGGAATGACGGGGTTGCGCTGGGTCTGGTGGATATCATTGCGCCGGTTGCCACCATCTTTTGGGTTTGGCTGGACAGCGGACGGGGCCGAATCAGGATGACGACGTCCTGGTGTGGCTTGAGGGGGCTCGGCGTGGAGAGGAGTGATGACCTGGACCAGATCGGTCCGGTCGACGTTCCGTCTTCGAGCTGTCCCGTCCGGCCATGAACTACCGTGAAGCCCGCAAAATCGCGCGGAAAGCAGAACACGCGTTCAGCTTGCCCAACGACGCCACGCTGCAGCTCATCCGCGAGAAACTGGAGCGAAAACACGGCAGGATCATCACGGTGGCAGAGCTTCCTGAATTGGCCGGCGAAGAACTGTGTGGGGTCTGGCTTGTCTGCGCGGAACAGGACATCGTCCTCCACGAATTCAGCCACATGATCCTCGGACACGATCTCGATGGCCAAAACAGCGGGCTCGTCAGAAGCCTCCTCCCCGACCTCGACCCCGAGCAGGTGCTCCCCGCCCTGGCCCGCAGCAGCTATACCGACAACGCGGAACTCACCGCCGAAGCCCCCGCCGACCAGCTCGCAACACGCATCATCAATAGCGACGCCGGTACCCACCCGAGCTTCTGGCAATTCCGGACGGCCATCCTGCTGGCGGCAGTTGAAGACATTGAAGTACGACGTCGGCAACTCGCCTTCGGCCGGTGGGCTGCGGTCATTTCGTGCTCGGCAGTGACGGCAGGATTCCTCACCAGCCGCGCCGACGCCACCGATCCCAACTTGCCTCTGAACTACGGCGACCAACCAGGAATGGCAGTGTTCCTCTGGAGCGGGTCCGCGTTCATCATGTGGATCTGCCTCGATATCGCACGCGTGTGCCATGACAACGTCCCAAGCATGCGGGCACGCGCCTTCCGGTCTGCCTTCGTCCTCATCGCCATCGGATGCATCCTCTTTGCCCTGGTCCTCATCGACCGTCTGGCCTATGGAGTCGTCACGAAGATGGACGGCGCTGCCAGCCCATCTGCGGCCATTCTGACCGTCCTCTACTGGGTGGGCGAAGCGTTCGCGGTTCTGCTTGTGAGTTTTGGGCTGCTTCTCCCCCGGCTCGAAGGCCACCTCAAACACGGCAATTTCGTACTCCATGTCCGGCTACTGCTCCTGGAAATCAGGCCGATCTGGAACCGTGTTGCCTTCACGCACCACGACCTGATCCTCGAGAAGCGACGGGCCAGTGCGCTCATCGTGCTCAGCCGGCACGCCGAAACCCAGCTCCATCGCCGCCTGATCGAAATCCGCGACTGTGAAATGGTCAGCCCCACAACAGGCAGGCGCCTCGACGCACACGACCGCTCCGTCGTCGAACGCGCCGAACTCGCCCTCGAGAGGCGCTCAGGCTCCAGGCTCACACGATAGCTTTTCCCCCGATGTCCTCAGTACGCATAAACGGTGGTCGGCGCTCTCGCCAACGAAACGAACGGGCACTGGGAGAAGCTGGAAAGCAAAGACCCCACGCTGCCACCCCGAATCGGGGGTTCTGGAAAAGCGTCGAAGTTAGGCCTGGTCGTGCCACCAGCCTGCCCAAGGATTGGATGTCAATTTGCCGCTGGGGAATTCGGTGTTGGCAGTACCCTCCCCAAATTCACTATCGTCGTCATCCCCACTGCGGTCTAGAAAGAGGTTTAGGCTGCTCCAGAGCAACATCGTTGTTTCCTTCCGTGCGTTGCTTGGACCACGTCGTCCAAGTAGGTGCCAGCGTAGCTTTCAAATATTTCGTTGGTGCGACGCGACGTTTCACATTTGTATCCGGAATCTACCCGGTCACTTTGAACGCAGTGCGCGAATGTGTGGCCGGGCCCGACCCTCATTTTCATTCTCTGGACCGGGAAATAGCGTTCGGGTAATCACTGCGCGCCTCAGTGCGGAGTTCTCGAACATGATTGCGCCACCGCCTATACGAGGCCATTCTTCCGGTCGAGGACCAGTAGGCGGCGTTCCGCCCGAACCACGCACGAAGTGTTTCGTCATGCCGCGCCGCAACAACCCCGCCATGAATAGCCAAAAGAATCTTCGCTCTTTGTCATTCTGATGCTCGATCATCGCTGGGCGGGACCTCCGCGCAACCCGGGCGCCTTGCGCCGGCCCCGATCCCCCAAGTTGCACTCCGGCCCCTCACACCCAGCAGCGGTCCCCGTATCAGAACGACGCCGAAACCTAACGGCCACCGCTGACGCCGCCTCAGAAAGAGAAGCATCATGGACACGCTCACCATCAAAACCCCCGCCGATGTCCTCAGTTTCATCGGCCACACCCTAGGCTTCTGGCCCCACGAAAGCCTGGTCTGCATCACCCTCGACGCCAACCACATCGGCGTGGCCCTCCGCGTGGATCTCCCCAAGCACGACGGCGGCGAACGCGCCTACGCCCAAACAGTCGCCTCCTACCTCGCCAATGACATCAATGCCACAAGTGCCCTGTTTGCCGTTTACACCTCGGCCGCCCCGACCGCCGGCCAGGACAAACCGTATGCTGTAGTCATCGCCGCCCTCACGGGAGCACTAGCCGAGCAACACATCACCATCCGGGACGGCCTCCTCGTCGGCGACGAGACCGTCTCACCGTACGACGACGAGCCCACCCTGAACTGCGCACTTCCGCTGTCGATGATCGACTCCAGCGAGATCAACGCGGAGCTCGCTTACCGCGGGAGCGCTGTCGCACGAAACGGCCGGATCACTTTGCCGCCGTCAAACAAGGAGGCGACGTTTCATGCCGTCGAGGATCGGATCAAATCAATCGGGCAGTGTCATGACCACAGCGCGATCGAGCAGGCGCGAACGCTCTGGGCCGGGATCCTCGAGGCCAAAACCTACCCGACGGACGAGCAAACCGTCACCTTGATCGCAAACTTCCAGTTCGCAGCCATCCGCGACCAGCTCATGGCCGACATCCCCGGCATCAACGGCCCCATGGAACAAATCCTCCTAGCCCAGGCTCCCGGCAAACCACAATGGACCCGCGTCGAGTGGGCCCAGCAAATCCTCCTCCACGCCTGCACGCACAGCAGCACCCACCACTCGGCGCCACTCCTCACCGCCATCGGCTACATCAACTGGTGGGAAGGCCGGGGCAGCAAAGCCCACCAATTCATGCAACTCGCCCTGGAAGCCGACCCCGAGTACCGCCTGGCCAAACTCAGCGACCAACTCCTCAGCTACGGAATGCTCGCCGGCTGGAACATGGACAAGGACACGGCTTACCGGACGCGAGGGCTTGGAACCTCGGACTGACGAACGTCCTTTATCGAATTCATGGCGATTGCAATTCAACAGCTTCAAGACAGGCGTCGTCACCAGGGAGCCGCCCCTTTGTCCGTGACGGTTGAAAACCAAGTCCGTATGGCGGCGAAACGGCTCAGTTTTGGACCATCCCTGACAATCCAACAGGTACTGTCGTGACATGGGAAGTAGCACCCTTCAAGGGGTCACCTCGTGCAGGACTCCGCAGTGGAAGAACCGGACATCGAAGCTTTCGTTGTTCTTCCGCCCGACCACCTCTGCTGTAGCCAGCTTTAGGCACAACGACGTCGTTGCCATGCGTTCGGCTAATCACTCGCGTGCATACGCTGTGACCACAGGTTTCGACTGTTCACTCTCCCTTTCCTTCGGAGACTGTTGGTGCGAATGGCGACTTAAGACGCACCATGAGATCTGCGTGCCCTCGCCTCCTGTGAGGACACACACGGCTACTCGGTGTTGTCGATTGGGACTGGCCTAGGACTTATCCATGACACGGACAGCTGCGCTATTTTCAATGGATTTCCCGGTCTTGGCCTGCAAACTTTCGATTGCCGTCACGAACCGCTTCATACCCAGACGAAGCGACGCTTCGTCTGTGGCGAAGGAGATCCGAACGGCACCTTCACCGGACGGCCCAAACTCGGCGCCTGAACGTGGGAGTGTCCGTTTAACGGTGGATTCGGGGTTGGCATTTAGTTGATTCTTCCTTCGAAGGTGATGGCGAAGGCGTTC
>NZ_JBYSXB010000076.1:0-7032 GCF_058781765.1 Arthrobacter sp. FW306-1B-G06A
TCCTCCTCCATCTTGAGCAGGCGGCTGGATTCTTCCTCGGTGAGTTTGAAGACCGGGATGCCGGTGGAGTTCGCGAGGACTTCGGCAATCAGCTCCTCGTCCACCTCGGAGATATCGTCCATGCCGCCGGACTTCCAGTTGCGTTCCTTCTCGGCGCGCTCGGCAATGAGCTTCTGCTCTTTGTCGCGCAGCGAGGCAGCGCCTTCGAAGTCCTGGGCGTCGATGGCGGATTCCTTCTCCATCTTCACCTCGGCGATGCGCTCATCCATGGCCTTGAGCTCCGGCGGAGCCGTCATGCGGCGGATGCGAAGACGGGCACCGGCTTCATCGATCAGGTCGATCGCCTTGTCCGGCAGGAAGCGGTCCGAGATGTAGCGTTCGGCCAGCGTTGCCGCAGAGGCAAGTGCGCCGTCGGTGATGGTCACCCGGTGGTGCGCCTCGTAACGGTCACGCAGGCCCTTGAGGATTTCGATCGCATGCGCGACGGAAGGCTCCTTGACCTGGATCGGCTGGAAGCGGCGCTCAAGGGCGGCGTCCTTCTCGATGTGCTTGCGGTACTCATCCAAGGTGGTGGCACCAATGGTCTGGAGTTCACCACGCGCCAGCATCGGCTTGAGGATGGACGCGGCATCGATGGCACCCTCAGCGGCGCCGGCACCCACGAGCGTGTGGATCTCGTCGATGAAGAGGATGATGTCCCCGCGGGTCCGGATTTCCTTCAGGACCTTCTTCAGGCGCTCTTCGAAGTCACCACGGTAACGGGAACCGGCCACGAGGGAACCGAGGTCAAGCGTGTAGAGCTGCTTGTCCTTGATGGTCTCCGGGACGTCTCCGCGGACGATCGCCTGGGCGAGGCCCTCGACGACGGCCGTCTTGCCGACGCCGGGCTCGCCGATCAGCACGGGGTTGTTCTTGGTCCGGCGGGAGAGGACCTGCATGACGCGTTCCATCTCCAGCTCGCGGCCGATCACAGGATCAAGCTTGTTCTCCCGCGCGGCCTGGGTGAGGTTGCGGCCGAACTGGTCCAGCACCACCGAACCGGCCGGGGTGCCTTCCTGCTGGCCTGGGCCTGAGCCAGGACCCGCAGTTTCCTTGCCCTGGTAGCCGGAGAGCAGCTGGATGACCTGCTGGCGGACGCGGTTGAGGTCGGCGCCAAGCTTGACCAGGACCTGCGCGGCAACGCCTTCACCCTCGCGGATGAGGCCGAGCAGGATGTGCTCGGTACCGATGTAGTTGTGGCCGAGCTGAAGGGCTTCGCGGAGCGAGAGCTCAAGTACCTTCTTGGCGCGCGGGGTGAAGGGGATGTGCCCGGACGGGGCTTGCTGGCCCTGGCCGATGATCTCCTGTACCTGCTCGCGGACGCCATCGAGCGAAATGCTCAGGGACTCAAGCGCCTTGGCGGCAACGCCTTCACCCTCGTGGATAAGACCCAAGAGGATGTGCTCGGTACCGATGTAGTTGTGGTTGAGCATGCGTGCCTCTTCTTGGGCAAGCACAACAACGCGACGGGCACGGTCCGTAAATCTCTCAAACATTTCGCCACACTCCTAGCTACGACGTACTTTGATGCTACGTGGCAACGCTGGAATTTTGGGGCGTGTTCGCCACAGGGGAAACATGGCCGCACCCGGGAATAAGTTCGCTCAACCCGTCCGTGGGCCCCAGGACCGCGGCGGAGACCACATCCGGGGCTTCCCCAATCAGGCGCCGCTTCGGCCGGCACCCCCGCGAGCCGGCCGGCCGCCGTCGTTCTTCTCCGCGAAAGCGGTGACTGCCTACCGGATACGCCCAGTCGACTCCAAGGCTTCCCTGGAATAGTGGTGCACAACACCGTTATCCCGACGAGCCGGGCAGTTAAATGACAATACCCCGGCCGTAGGGCCGGGGTATTGATACTTGGTGTCAGGAATTGGCCTTCTGGTAGGCTTCCTGAATTTCGGCCTGAATGCGGCCACGGCTGTTTACGGTATAACCGTTCTCGCGCGCCCATTGACGGATCTGTGCCGAGTCCTGGTTTCTCCCTGCGGCAACGCGGCTACGCGTTGCACGGCCGGTCGATGTCTTGCGTGCCTTGGCTACAAATGGCCCCAGAGCGTCCCGCAGCTTCGCAGCGTTGGCACTGGACAGGTCCATTTCGTAACTGACTCCATCAAGGCCAAAGCGGACAGTTTCATCCGCAGAGCCCTCATCCAGGTCGTCAACGAGGATAATTTTGACTTTCTGTGCCATGAAAAGACTCTCTTTTGGAGGGGTCGGATATGCAGAATAGCTAGACTACTAATTAAAGATTATCGTCCAGCGCATGGCACCCCGTCAAAGGCTCCGTCAAAGGCACTATTAAATCTTCGGGAGCGGCCCCGAGAAAGAGCTATTTGGCAGGTGTTGAGCCGTCGCCCGCAGGCTTGGCAATTCCGAATCCGGCTTCTTCCTGGGCGCGGGCTTCTGCTTGGCGCTCTGATTTGTCCGCGTTGAAGATAGCCTTCATGGCAAACCAAAAGAGAAGTCCGACAACAACGGACGGTGCAAGAACGGCAATGTATTCCATGGTCAGTGCCCTTCGGGCTTGAGGAGTGGGAACAAGATGGTTTCCCGGATGCCTGCTCCGGTGAACAGCATGACCAAGCGGTCGATGCCTAGGCCGATGCCGCCCATGGGCGGAGCACCGTACTCGAGGGCGCGCAGGAAGTCTTCATCCAACTGCATTGCCTCGACGTCGCCGGCGGCCGAACGACGCGACTGCTCCGTGAGGCGTTCGCGCTGGATGACGGGGTCGATCAGCTCGGAGAAGGCCGTGCCGCGTTCCATGCCGCCAATGATGAGGTCCCAGGCCTCGATCAGGCGGCCGTCCTCCCGGTGCGGGCGGGCAAGGGGCTGCGCGGAGGGTGGGTAGTTGTAGACGAAGGTCGGGTTGAGCAGGGTCGGCTCGACGATCTCGCCAAACAGTTCCACGACAAGCTTCTCGGCGTCCCACTTCGGATCCACCTTGACCTCGTGCTTGGCGGCAATGGCCTGCAGTTCCGCCACCGTGGTGTCGGGGGTGATCTCTTCCCCGATCGCCTCGGAGAGCCCCGGGTAGACAGCAACCCAGGCCCATTCGCCGTCGAGGTCGATCTCTCCGGCGTCAGTCTGGATGGTGCGGGTGCCCACGACGTCGGCGACGTTCAGGATGATTTCCTTCATGCGTTCGGCCATGACGAACTGGTCCGCCCACGCCTCGTAGCATTCCAAGGTGGTGAATTCAGGGCTGTGCGTGGAGTCGACGCCTTCGTTGCGGAACACGCGGCCCATGTCGTAGACGCGATCGATTCCGCCCACCACGGCACGCTTGAGGAAGAGCTCTGTGGCGATGCGCAACGTCATCTTCTGGTCGAAGGCATTCATGTGCGTCTCGAACGGCCGGGCCGTGGCACCACCGTGGACGAGCTGCAGGATGGGGGTCTCCACCTCCACATAGCCGCGGCGGTCCAAAGTGTCGCGAACCGAGCGGGTAATCGCCGCGCGGGTGTAGACCATTTCCCGGGCTTCGTCACGGACCATCAGGTCCACATAGCGCTGCCTGACACGGGTTTCCTCATTCAGCTCGGCGTGCAGCACCGGCAACGGGCGCAAGGCCTTGGAGGCCATGGACCAGGAATCAGCCATGACAGAGAGCTCGCCACGCCTGGAGGAAATGACTTCGCCCTTGATGAAAACGTGGTCTCCGAGGTCCACCAGCGCTTTCCAGTCCGCGAGGGTTTCCTCGCCGACGTTTGCCAGGCTGAGCATCGCCTGCAGGCGCACGCCCTTCCCGTCCACACCGCCCTCCTGGAGGGTAGCGAAGCAGAGCTTGCCGGTGTTGCGCACGAACACCACACGGCCGGTGACGCCCACGATGTCGCCGGTGGTTTCGTCAGCCTCGAGATGTGCGTACTTCTCGCGGATCTCGGCAAGGGAATGCGTCCGCTCAACACCCACCGGGTAGGCCTCGGTGCCGCGCTCAATCAGCTTGCTGCGCTTTTCCATGCGGATGCGCATCTGCTCGCTGGCGTCGGCAGGCTCGGCGGCGGTGTGCGGGGATGGGGTGTTTGCGGAAGTCACAATCCACAAGTTTACCGGGGATTCCTTGGAGTTCCCTATCTTCCCCTCCCGCCCCCGCGGCAACATAGACTCGGGCTGTGGAGACATGGACAGTTGAAACGGACGACGACGGCGGGCACCTCGAGGTGCACTCCTTCCGGCCGGCGGCTGAGGCGTCCATTCCGGGCGCGTCGGGCGCTACGGAGGAGCCCGGCGTCGTGCTCGTTCACGGCACCTTGGTGACCGATTCCCTCTACTGGCCATTCGCCCGGAACCTGAGCGTCCTGCTAGGCCGGCCGGTGCATTCCTACAATCGGCGCGGCCGCGGCCGATCGGCGCCGCAGCCGCCCGGCTACTCCGCCGCAACGGAGACCAGCGACTTGCTTTCCGTGATGGAAGCGAGCGGATCCACCGATGTTGTCGGGCACAGCTATGGCGGATTCGTCGCGCTCCAGGCCGCGCTGCGCGCCCCCATTTCCCGCCTCGTCACTTACGACGCCGCGGTTTCCCTCTCCGGCAACTTGAACGGGCGCTGGCGGCCGCAATTGGAAGAGGCCGTCACCGCTGGCCAGCTCGACAACGCATGGGCGCATTTGGTCCAGGGGCTTGGCACGGCCGGCCCGATTTCCTATTTGCCGCTCGGGGCACTGCGGGTGCTCAGCATCCTCTCCGCGAAGACGAGGTTGGGTTCCGAGATGAGGGAATTGCTGCCGACGGCGGTTTTGGAGATGCGGGCGATCATTGACGCCGACTCGCACATCCAAGACTATGCGGAGTTGAAGACGCCAACCCTGATGCTCAGCGGCGGGTGGAGCCCGGCGTACTTTGCCGAAACCGGCCGGCAGCTTGCGGCCGCCATTCCTCCGGTGGACTTTGCGGTAGTTCCATTGCAGTTCCACGAGGGTCCCCTCCGGCCGGGCAAACAGCTCGCTGTGAGAATTGCCCGCTACCTGGCGCGGGGGACGGCGAAGGCGCCGTCCCCCTAGGATGAAGCGGTGAGAGAACGTGAGGTCCCGACGCCCGACGGCGGCAAGCTCGCCTTGTACAGTTACGGCTCGGTGGACGCGCCAGGAGAACGCCGCGTGGTGCTCATTGGGGGCGCATTCCTGACCGCGCTCATCTACCGGCCCTTTTCCATGGCGCTATCGAAGGGACTCGGCGAGGGCTGGGCAGTCGACGTCTACGATCGCAGGGGTCGCGGCAGCTCTTCGGAACTACCCGCGAACTACTCGATGGACACGGAGATAGCGGACGTCCGCAGCATTTTGGACGCCACCGGCGCCAGGAACCTCCTCGGCCACAGCCTTGGCGGATCCGTGGCATTGAATGCCGTCCAGGAGTTTGCGGGAACAAGCTACGAGCCGGACAAACTGGCTGTGTATGACGCGGCCGTGAACATCGACGGGAGCATGGACACGGGCTGGCTGGACGGCTTTGCCCAATCCGTGGACAGCGGGAATGTGGGGCGTGCCATGGCCAGGATGAAGCGGGGAATGCAGCCTGGCACCGCTTTGGCGCGAATCCCGGAGCCCATCCTGGCGGGACTCATGGCCCTTGTTTCCCGCACCAAGGTCAACAAGGTCCTCAGGGGACTCATGCCAACGGGCGTGGCCGAACTCAAGGCCGCCTACGACGAAGCCGCGCATCCCCGGGACTTCTCGGTGCTCCCCCGGAGCACGCGATTCATCGTGGGTAGCAAAAGCCCCGAATACTACAAGGTCACCGCAGAGCGGCTATACGCAGCCGTCCCGGGAAGCACGCTGGTGGTATCGCCGAAAGGCTTCCACGGATCCATTCCTGCCGCGGTCAAGGAACTCGTGACGGACATTTCCAGCTATTTCAAGGACTGACGGAACCCCGCGGCTCCGTTAGGCTCGAAGCATGACGCGCGAGAACATCACAACGGCCGACGGCGGAACCCTCGAGCTCTTCACGACGGGCGGTGAGCTTGCCAACGGCGGCTCAGGCGTCGTCGTCGTGCCCGCATCCATGGTGACCGCCGCAGACTATTCCAAGTTCGCCCAGAAACTCAGCGCCGCCTTGCGCCGCCCGGTCCACACCTTCAACCGCCGGGGCCGTGGTGAATCATCGCCCCAGCCCGAGGACTACACCCTCGACGTCGATATCCGGGATCTTTCCGAAGTCATGAAGCACACGGCCAGCACCGACGTCTTCGGCCACAGCTTCGGAGGCGCCGTGGCCCTGCACGCGGCGCGTACGCTGCCGGTGGAACGCCTGGCGGTCTACGACCCCGCTGTCTCCGTCAACCACAGCGTGAAGGCGGACTGGACGGGCGAATACGAACGCGCGACGGCGGCTGGAGACTTTGACCGCGGGCTTGCTGTGCTCGTGAAGGGCGTCGAAACAGAGGGCGCCTTCGCGCGGATGCCGCTGTCCATGCTGACGCTCGTCACGAAGCTGACCTCAGGCACCCCCATGGGCAAACAAATGCGGGAGCTCATGCAGGCCGGCGTGCGTGAGATCAAGGCAGTCATCGCCGCGGACATGCCCGCAGAGCCTTTCCTTGAGCTGCCGCTGGAGACGCTCATTGTGGTCGGGGAAAAGAGCCCCGCCTACTTCGGTGTGGCGTGTGGCCAGATCCACGACGTCCTGTCCGGATCGAGTTACACCATCCTGCCCGGCCACGGCCATGATGGTGTGATCCGCGCACCGGACAAGCTCATCGCCGAGCTCTCCGACTTCTTCTCGGGGTAGACGCTCGCTCACATATAGGGGGTTTTGAGCGGACGCCGGCTCACCTTTGCCGGCTCCTGGGCGGACGCTCGCTCACAAACAAGGGGTTCTGGCGGGACGCCGGCTCACATGTGGCGGCTCCTGGCGGGACGCCCGCTCACATATACCGGCTCCCGGCAGGACGCCGGCTCACATCATGTGAGCGGGGGTTGGCTCGTGTGCCGTGTGTTGGGGTGTGTTAAGTGGGTCAGGCCCCGACACGGTGTGTCGGGGGCGGGGCGG
>NZ_JBYSXB010000077.1:0-5832 GCF_058781765.1 Arthrobacter sp. FW306-1B-G06A
ACGATCAGGCAGCTGGGAAGTCAACCCGCTAAGGATGTGTGAGGTCTCTTCTCCTGCAGCCACGTCCAACCTCTCTTTTGGCGCATTCATCGTCGCCTCAGGTCCGGCAGGGTAACTGCCCGTCATGAACGCGGCGTGTGCGACATATCGGTTACAACAGCCCGGTCATGTGCGCCGGGCAGGTTCTCTTGAGCTCAAGCTGCGCTATTCGCGGCGGGCGGTTGCCCTGCAGCCAAAGTCTTCAATGGCCACTGTAGCTTTGTACGAGCCGCGATGCGTAGCGGCGCGGTCGTGAAGGCGTTGTATGTCACACTCAAGCTGTTACATCGTAGGCAGTTGCAGCCGCAGTCATGGCTGTAGCCCCGATCCTGGCCATGGCTTAAGCCGCGGCTGGGGCGCGGATAATGGTGGAACGCGGGACAATGGCTTGAAGCACACGCCCAAAGGGTGTTGGCTTGTAGTAATCGAAATCACTTCAAGAGGAGGAAACGTGAGCGAGGCCGACGCCGCCACATCGGTAAATGTGGCGGAAAGATTGGGTTTCAAAGATGGGGATCTAATTCAGGAACTCGGTTACGACGATGATGTCGATTTCGATTTGCGTGATGACATTGAGGAACTCACGGGTTCCGAGCTGCTTGACGAAGACGATCACGAGGTAGTGGATGCGGTCATTTTCTGGTGGCGCGATGGTGATGGAGACCTTGTCGACGCACTAGTTGATTCATTGACCACCTTGGGTGAAGGCGGTGTTGTCTGGGTGCTGACCCCCAAGTCGGGTCGCGACAACTACGTCTCGCCCTCGGATATTCAGGACGCTGCTCCTACCGCCGGCTTGCACTGCACTACCTCCGCAGGCGTCTCCAAGGACTGGAGCGCAACACGGCTTGTAGCGCGCAAGAAGAACAAGTGACACACACGAAGTTGAACCCTTCCGGGCTGCGTCCGGGAGTTCCCGTTGTGGGCCAGGAAGCCCCGGACTTTGAGCTCGTGAACCAGTTCGGGGAGCCGGTCCGCTTGTCCGGGCTTCGCGGCCGGAACGTGGTGGTGGTCTTTTATCCCTTCGCCTTCTCTGGAATCTGCACCGGGGAGCTGTGCGAGATCCGCGACAATCTGGGTATTTTCCAACATGCGAACGCCACGGTCCTCGGGGTGTCGGTGGACAGCAAGTTCGCTTTGCGGGCTTATGCGGAAAAGGAAGGCTACGAGTTCGATCTCTTGGCCGACTTCTGGCCGCACGGGGAAGTAGCCGAGAAGTATGGCGTGTTTGATCCAGCTACCGGCATGTCGTTGAGGGGCACTTTCATCATCGATGCCGCGGGGATCATCCGTTACGTCGTCGTCAATCCGCGCGGGCAGGCACGCGACCTGGCGGAATACCGCGAGGCATTGTCCGCACTTGGCCAGGCCTAACGGCGATGAGCGCCCAACGGCCCGGCGTCGGAATGACTGGCTTCGCCATACTTCCGCCGGCCTCAACGGTTGAGTTGGATGCGGACGAGGTGGACGTTCTCCGCCGAGCCGCCGGGGTTCTCGGTGGCAAGCGGCTTGCTGTCTTGACCGGAGCCGGACTGAGCACGGACTCCGGAATCCCTGACTACCGCGGCCCTGGAGCCGCGCCGCGGAATCCCATGACCTACCAGGAATTCATCGGAAGCCCGGCCAACCGGCGCCGGTACTGGGCGAGGAACCACCTCGGATGGTCGCACCTCCGGCATGCGGACCCCAATGCCGGGCACGCCGCCGTCGCCCTCCTTGAGCGGCGCGGGCTGATGACGGGGCTCATCACGCAGAACGTGGACCGCCTGCACGAGGACGCCGGCAGCATTAACGTGGTGGACCTGCACGGCCGCTACGATCGCGTGATCTGCCTTGATGAGGGGCACGTGTTCACCCGGCGGCTCGTGGCATCGATTCTGGAGGAAATCAATCCCGGTTTCGTCGAAGCCGCCCAGGCTTCCGGCGTCGTGGAAATGGCACCGGACGCCGATGCCTCGGTGGAGGATCCCGAACTCATCCGTTCCTTCGTCGTCGCTGTTTGTCCCGTGTGCGGGGGGACGCTCAAGCCCGACTTCGTGTACTTCGGTGAAAATGTGCCCAAGGGCCGGGTCCAGCGTGCCTATTCCATGGTTGACGAAGCCGGGGCGTTGCTCGTGGCGGGTTCTTCGTTGACTGTCATGAGCGGGCTGAGGTTCGTGCGGCACGCAGCCAAACTCGGCAAGCCGGTAGTGATCATCAACCGTGGACCGACCCGCGGTGACGGTTTCGCGGACCTCAAAGTGGAAGCAGGAGTCAGTGGCGCGTTGGCCTGGCTTGCCGCTGAGCTTCCCGATCTGCTGCCATCCAAGTAGTCGATTAGTGTTCCGGGCGATTGATCCGGTAGAGTACATGTTCGTTGGTTGAAGCGCCGAGGGTGCCGAAATCAGTGTTTTGGGTCTTTAGCTCAGCTGGTAGAGCGCCACGTTTACACCGTGGATGTCATCGGTTCGATCCCGGTAGGACCCACCGAGAAGAAGAGCTCCTGGACTGCGGAAATGCAGCTCAGGGGCTCTTTTCTTTTTATTCCAGGGCCCTAGGTCCCCGATGGTTGTGGCCAGTCGTTTGCCGGTTCAGAATGGCAGCATGACAGCGTCCGGAGATGCAGCGCGCGACAAGAGGCTGGCGAAAATCGGTACGGCGGTGTTCGCCGTCGCTCCGGCTACCGCGGCCGGTCTGTTGCCATGGTTTGTGACCCGCTGGAGGGTGCAACAGCCTGTGCCGGGCGGACTGGCGGCCCAGTGCACAGGTGTTCTGCTGATCGGCGCCGGTGCGGCGGTGATCACCAATTCTTTCGCGCGGTTCGCCCTTGAAGGATTGGGAACGCCTGCGCCCTTTGCGCCACCGAAGAACCTTGTGGTCAGTGGTTTCTACAGGTTCGTGCGGAATCCCATCTACGTGGGCATTGGCGCCGCGATCGTCGGGCAGGGCCTCGTGCTGGGACAGCCAAAGCTGTTCGGCCTCGCGGCCTTGGGCGCAGTTCCCGTGGTGGCTTTCGTCAGGTTGTATGAGGAGCCCACCCTGGCCCGCAAGTTCGGCGCCGAGTATGAGGACTACCGTGCCAACGTCCCCCGCTGGCTGCCACGGCTCACTCCTTGGCAGCAGCCAGGCTAGCGTCGGCTCGGATTCGGTGCCGGGAATTGGAAAAGCTCTCCACCGCGACTATTGGGGGATGCCGCGGTGGAGAGCTCATAGATGAATATACAGAGAATTTCTGGATATGGAAAGGAAGCCATCCCCCGTCCGGCGCGTCTCATCCCAGCACCAAGCCACTATGATGGTGGTTGTTCAGTGGATTGAACAAGCGTTGTGCCTCGGACCGGAGTTCCGCTGCCCCAGGGTGGCGTTTCTACCTGGCACGCGCCCACTCTGCGCCAGACGCACGAACCGCGAAGGAGAATCATGGCCGATTCCCGCACCCCCCGTTCCGCCGAAGGCTTGGGGAGCTCCTCGCCGGCGCCTGCCGTGACCCGCGCTGCTGCGGTCCTTGATGCCTTGGCGGAGGCCCCTTCAGGCAGGCTGACACTCAGTGACCTTGCGAGGGAACTCGGGATTCCGAAGTCTTCCACGTCAAACCTGCTGCTCGCTCTTGAGGAAGCCCGGCTGATTACCCGCGAAGGTGCCGATTTTTCACTTGGCCGGAAACTGGTTGAACTTGGCGCCGCCTACCTTAGCCGGCTCGACGAAGTCCAGGAGTTCTACAAGTTCTGTGAACAGGCGCCGACGCTCTCCGGCGAAACCGTGCGGATCGCGATGATCGACGGCGATCACATCATCTACCTGGCCCGCTACGAAGGGCACCCCGCCGTCCGGCTCACGTCGAACATCGGCGACAAAATGCCGCTTTCCCTCAGCGCCGTCGGAAAGGTCCTCCTGGCCCAGCTTCACGACCATGACATCGAGGCGATGTTCCCGGACGACGTGGAACTGCCTGTCATGACCCCGAAGTCCCTCCGGAGTGCCGCCGAGCTCAAGGCCCAGGTTGTCGCGATCCGCAAGCAGGGCTACGCCCTGGAGGATGAGGAATCCACACTAGGCGTGGTTTGCCTCGCCGTGCCCGTCCCCACCCACGGGGCGCATGGCCCCAGCCTCGGTCTCTCGGTGACAGCCCTGAAGGCCACTTTTTCCGAGGAACAGGCTGCCCTCATGGTGAAGGAACTCAAGGAGCTCGCCCACTCGCTGGGCAACCCGATGGGATAGATCTGGCCGCCCCGACAGGGTCATAAATAAATCTGATTACACCACTTGAAACTTGTACAACGTGCTGTACTCTGTTCAATATAGTGATTCACGCCATGGCGGCTGACACTATCTCGCCAGGCCAACGGGGGTCTGGAGTGTTCTTGAGGGAGTGCTTGTGACAACTCGTACTAAGACAAAGCTTGCTGATATGGACGGCGCAGTAGTTGAGCCGGAACAGCTGCGAAGGGCAACTCTTGCCAGCTCCGTAGGATCCGCCCTGGAGTACTACGACTTCTACATTTACGGCCTGTATTCGGCCCTGATCTTTGGCCAGCTGTTTTTCAAGCCCTTGGGTGAAAGCGGCGCCCTGATCGCATCGTTCGCAAGCTACGGGGTGGGATTCGTAGCCCGGCCCTTTGGTGGAATCTTTTTCGGCTTCATCGGAGACCGCTTTGGTCGCAAGACGGTTCTTCTCCTGACCATCGGCATGATGGGCCTTGCCAGCTTCGCGATCGGCTTGTTGCCGACGTTCGACCAGGCAGGCATGCTCGGCGCGGTCCTGCTGGTGACGCTCCGTATCGTCCAAGGCCTGGGCGCCGGAGCAGAACAGGCAGGCGCAACAACGCTGATCTCCGAAGTTTCGCCCCCTAAGCGCCGCGGATTTTTCGCTTCACTTCCGTTCGTTGGCATCCAACTTGGAACCCTCCTCGGTGCCGGCATCTTCACGCTGATCGGCATGGCCGACGTGGCTGTGCTGAATGCGTGGCTGTGGCGCGTTCCTTTCCTGGCTAGTGCCATTCTCATTGCGGTGGCTCTCTTCATCCGTCTCAGGCTGAAGGAAACCCCGGTGTTCCAGGAACTGGAGAAGCACAAGAACGTCGTGAAAAACCCGATCGGTGAGATTTTGAGGCACTCCAAGAAGAATGTCCTCATCGGCATTGGCCTACGCATGGGCGAAAACGGCAACTCCTCGATCTACTCAGCGCTCCTGATTTCCTTCATGGCCGCCAAGCAAGGTGTCTTCCCGGGTGATAAGTTCGTCGGGCCCGTTGGTCTCGTGATCGCAGCCGGTTTTGCCGCCGTCATGGTTGTCACCTTCGGTGCCCTGTCCGACCGCTTTGGACGTGTCAGGGTCTACCGGTTCGGCGCACTCTTCCAGGTAATTACCGCTATTCCCGCCTTCTATCTGGTCAGTCTCGGCAATGTGACTCTCGTGTGGATAGTCATGGCTGTGGGTATAGCAATCGGCGTCCAAGGGATGCTTGGTCCGCAGTGCCCGCTGCTCCCGGAATTGTTCGGTTCGCAGCACCGTTTCACCGGGGTTGCCTTGAGTCGCGAGCTGTCCGCTGTCCTCGCTGGTGGACTCGTTCCCGTGTTCGGTGCCATCTTGCTTGGAGCGACGGGCAACTCCTGGGTGGTCCTGGCGGTTTACTCGCTGGTCCTCGCGCTGATTTCATACATCACCACGTTCTTCACACCGGAAACAGCCGGCCGTGACCTTCTCTCCCTGGAGGATGCGAAGTAAGGAGTCCCGTACCACGAGGTACGCAAGCAGCGACGGTCCCCTCCTAAGTGCGGAGGGGACCGTCGCTTTTTCGTGCCCCACCCCCGGCA
>NZ_JBYSXB010000078.1:0-5355 GCF_058781765.1 Arthrobacter sp. FW306-1B-G06A
CTAGGAGTTAAACCACCTTCTCCTCCAGAGGACTTACACCTCCAAGCAAATGCCCATGCCGGGCGTACACGCAAAAATGCCCGCCGCCTTGAGAGGCAACGGGCATTCACGCTGTAGGAAGTATCTCTACTTCTTATTGCGACGCTGGTGGCGGGTCTTGCGAAGCAGTTTGCGGTGCTTCTTCTTGGCCATACGCTTGCGGCGCTTCTTAATAACTGAACCCACGTAAGTTCCTTACCAAACTAGATTGAGATTCTGTCTGCTGGGTGAGGTCCTTGAACTGAGCAACAGACTTTACAACTGACAGATTCTTACAATGACGTAAAACGTTCCTTAACAGGGTACCGCTTATCGGGGGCACCCAATGACCGCTGGCCCTTGAGGGGACCAAGCGGGGCTCAGGCCGTCTCTGAGTGTCCGTCGACGACCGCGCCCTTGAGGTACTGGCTCACGGCATCTTCGGGGACCCGGAATGATCGTCCAAATCGGACGGCCGGCAATTCTCCCGAGTGGACCAGACGGTACACGGTCATTTTGGAAACCCGGAGGACTTCGGCAACTTCAGCCACTGTCATGAAACGCGCGTTCGAGAAGTTAGTCTCTGCGGACATTTCTCCATATTCCTTTGCTCTCAGCGGTTAGCGGCGAACCCCAGCATTCATTACCTGGTGTGCCGATGCTGAGCCATCAAACAACCATGTGCTAGATACTCTAGAGGCTGCTGGTACCAAAGTGAAAGTCTTTCGTCCAAGTGGAGACTAGGTTTCACTTAGTTGGAAGCAGCTATCCGACGCTTTCGGGCCGAGGCCGCCAACTGGTTCAGGACGGACACCGTGACGTCCCATTCCATGCAGGCGTCGGTGACGCTCTGGCCGTACACCAGCTCTTGTTCGCCGGCCGACTGCCGCTCCACATCCAGGTTCTGCGCCCCACCGACAAGGAAGCTCTCCAGCATGACGCCGGCGATCGGCGAAGCAACGTCATCTTCCAACTGCGCGCCGATCTCCAAGGCGACTTCGGCCTGGCGGTGGTGGCTCTTGCCGCTGTTGGCATGGCTCGCGTCAACGATGAGCCGCGGGTTCAAGCCCTTTGCCGAGAGCTTCTCCGAGGCAGCGGCAACCTGGTCCGCGGCGTAGTTCGGTCCCTTGCGGCCGCCGCGCAGGATCACATGGGTGTCCGGGTTGCCCGAGGTCGCCACGAGGGCGGCGCGGCCCTCGCCGTCGATCCCCAGGAACGCCTGGGGTGCCGCAGAGGCGCCGCAGGCATCGATCGCGACTTGGAGGTCGCCGTCGGTCCCGTTCTTGAAGCCGATCGGCATGGAGAGTCCGGAGGCGAGCTGGCGGTGGATCTGGCTCTCGGTGGTCCGCGCACCGATGGCGCCCCATGCCACGAGGTCGGCCATGTATTGCGGGCTGATGGGTTCCAGGAACTCGGTGGCCGTCGGCAGGCCCAGGGCCGTGACTTGCTGGAGGAATCCACGGGCAGCACGGAGTCCGGCCGCGATGTCGTGGCTGCCGTCCAAGTGGGGATCGTTGATGAGGCCCTTCCAGCCGACCGTGGTGCGCGGCTTCTCGAAGTAGGCCCGCATGACGATGAGCAGGTCTTCCTTGTGCTTCTCCGCCTGGCTGACCAGCCTGCGCGCGTATTCCAGGCCGGCCTTCGGATCGTGGATGGAGCACGGTCCCACGATCACCAGGAGGCGATCGTCCACGCCGTCCATGATGGCGCGGACTCCGTCGCGTCCGCGCTCGACGACGGCGGAGGCCTTAGCGTCCAGCGGCAGTTCCGCGCTGATTTCCTGCGGCGTGGGGAGCGGCTCGAAGCGGCTGACGCGCAAGTTCGACGTCGACTGCGCGCCGGGATTTTCGACGTCGGCATTTAGTGTGGTGGGCTCTGCGGCGATGCTGGTCATGAAAGGGGTCCTGTTCCGGAGAGGAGCGGACCCTACTCAGAGCCCGCCTGGAAATGGCGAAGGGCAGAGAATGATCTCTGCCCTGTTGGCTCTGAAGGAAAGTTGGATGCGTGTCAGTTAGACGCGGGCCCCTCCAGAGCCAACGAAAAATACGCATACCAACGGTTAGTCATAGCGAAACCATAGCGGCAGGCTCCGGATTCCCGCAAATCGAAATGCAACGACATCAAGGGAAACCGTTTCCTCACTCACTATAAACTTCACCTCAGAACACACGTCGCCGCAGCATTGGAACAGGGCGGCATCAGCTCCAGGAAGGAAAGCATGCCAGGCAGAAGGAACACCCGGCGGGTGGGCATCGCAGATGTGGCATCCATGGCCGGCGTTTCGCATGCCACGGTTTCCCGCGTCATGAACGGAAACACAACCGTGGACGCGGACATTGCCGCCCGCGTGCGCGCAGCCGCTTCCGAGCTGAAGTACAAACCGAACCCGGTAGGCCGAAGCCTGGCCCTGGGGAAAACGGACACTATCGGAATCGTGGTGCCGGACCTGTCCAACCCCACCTTTCAGGCCATCCTTCGCGGGCTGAGTATTGCCGCCGCCCGCGACGGCTACCGCGTGTTGATCGCCGACTCGTCCGAAGTTTCCAGCGAAGAAGCGATCCTCGCCGGGGAAGCCCGGAGGCGATGCGACGGCGTCGTTCTTTGCGCCCCCCGCATGAGCGACGCCGACCTGGAAGAACTCGCCCCCACGCTCTATCCCCTCGTCCTCATCAACCGCACCACCGAGTCGGTGCCGACTCCCAGCCTCGTAGTGGACTACGGCCAGGGCATCCAGGAGCTTGCCGCCCACTTGGTGGAATTGGGCCACCGCAAACTGGCCTACCTGACGGGACCGGACCGCAGTGCGTCCAACGTGCAGCGCCTCCGTGGGCTCGAGAAGTTTACGGCCGAATTCCCGGATGTCGAACTGCAGTTCATTCCCGGAGGGAACACGTTCGACGCCGGATTCGAGTCGAGCGATGCCGTCGCCGCCTGCGGCGCCACCGGCATCCTTGTCTTCAACGACGTCGCGGCGATGGGCCTCTTGAGCGGACTCAGCGAGCGCGGGATCCGCGTGCCGGAGGACTTGTCCCTCACGGGTTTCGATGACATGCCGTTCGCCCGGTACACCATGCCTCCGCTGACCACTGCGGCTGTACCGATTTCCGACCTCGGGGACCTTGCGTGGCGCCGCATGCGGGAGCAGATCCAGACCAACGACGCCGCCTCCCCCACGAACTACTTCCCGCCGCGGATTGAGCTCAGGGGAAGCACCGGACCCGTCAAGGCCTAGTTTCCTCAGGGGCCTTCCCCAGCCCGGCTTCCCGGTAGTACCCCTCGATGTGCGCGGCCACGAGCGTCGCCGCCCGGCCGCCGTCGCCGATGTTCACTGCCGCCAAAATGGCGCGGTGCTCGGACCGCAGGCGATCGGCGGTGCGATCCCAATCCGGCAGGTTCGCCGTGAGCGCCGCGGCGTACCCCTCGATCGCTTCACGGAGCGAGCCCATGATGGTGCTCACCACGGCATTTCCTGCGGCTTCCGCCAGCGCCAGGTGGAAGGCGACGTCCAGTGCGAGGAAGTCGTCGACGGCGGCACTCAGGTCCATCTCGTCCAGGAGCCTGGCTGCTTCGTTGAGTTCGGGGGCGTCGGCCTTGGCGCGCGACACCGCCCATGATTCGAGCAGGACCCGTGTTTCCACGATGTCGGCGACGGGCAAATGCTGTGTGGCCACGTGGAGGCGGAGCGCTGACCCGAGCGCCGTGGCCGGTTCCGCGATAACCACCGTCCCGGCGTCCTTGCCGGAGCCGACGCCTGCCCGCACCAAGCCCATGGCTTCCAGGATCCGGATTGCTTCGCGGACCGAGGTCCGTGAAACTTCCAACTGTTCGGCCAGCGCCCGCTCGGCGGGAAGCCGTCCACCAAGCACCAAATGCCCGTCGGACAATTGCTTTTCGATCCAACTCAGGACGAGCTCGTGCGTTCGCATGGATAAATAGTAGTTGATGTGGTTGGACCACATGGCATAGAGTGTGGTCTAACCACACAAGTCCACGGGAGACAGCATCATGACGCAGACCGTCCAGCCAAGCAACGCCCCTTCCCTTGAGGTGCCCGCGAACGTCTCCTCCGCCGTCGGGCGTCCTGCTGCACTGAAGCGGCGGGTTCCCAAGTACTCAGACTTGGCGCCGCTCGTGAAGTTCAAGAAGCCCGAGTTCAGCAACGCGGCGAAGCTGCGCCGTGCATCCACCATTTGGGAACTGCGGGACATGGCCAAGCGGCGCACTCCCCAGGCGCCGTTCGACTACACGGACGGTGCAGCGGAGGCGGAGATCACCCTTCGCCGGGCCCGCCAGGCTTTCCAGGACATCGAGTTCCGGCCGGGGATCCTGCGCGACGTCTCCAACATCGACCTCAGGACCGGGATCCTGGGCAAGGAATCCCGGCTTCCGTTCGGCATCGCACCCACGGGATTTACCCGCATGATGCAGTCCGAGGGTGAGTACGCGGGCTCGCAGGCAGCCGAAGCAGCGGGCATTCCATACACGCTGTCCACGATGGGCACGGCGTCCATCGAGGACGTGGCCGCTGCGGCTCCGAACGGCCGCAACTGGTTCCAGCTCTACCTCTGGACGGACCGGGACCGTTCCCTGGAATTGATCGAGCGCGCCGCCAAGGCCGGAAACGACACCCTCATGGTCACGGTGGACACTGCCGTCGCCGGCGCCCGGCTGCGGGACGTCCGCAACGGCATGACCATTCCGCCGGCGCTCACCGTAAAGACCGTCCTGGATGCCTCGTACAGGCCCGCCTGGTGGTTCAACTTCCTCACGCACGAGCCGCTAACCTTCGCCTCGCTCTCCCGCTACACCGGAACCGTGGCCGACCTCATCAACTCCATGTTCGACCCCACCCTGACCTTCGACGACCTCGACTGGCTCCGCGAAACCTGGAAGGGCAAGCTGGTAGTCAAGGGCATCCAGACGGTGGACGATGCCCGCAAGGTGGTGGACCACGGCGCGGACGGCGTCGTGATCTCCAACCACGGCGGGCGCCAACTGGACCGGGCACCGATTCCGCTGCACCTCGTTCCGGAGGTCTCCGCGGCGCTGAAGGCGGACAACAGCGACGCGGCCGTCATCCTGGACACGGGCATCATGAGCGGCGCCGACATCGTGGCGGCCCTGGCCCTCGGTGCCGACTTCACGTTGATCGGCCGCGCCTACCTCTACGGGCTCATGGCAGGCGGGCGCGCAGGCGTGGACCGCACCATCCAGATCCTGGAGAAGGACATGGCCCGCACCATGGCCCTGCTCGGAGTCACGAAGATTTCGGAACTCACCCCGGACCACGTGCGTCTGCTGCAGCACTAGGTCGGGCGGGTGGGCAGGGTGGGGTCG